>JADGEP010000465.1 GCA_016744275.1 Candidatus Krumholzibacteriia bacterium
GCACAAGGAAGTGCAGGCGCTGGAAGGCGAGTTGGCAGCCTTGGACCAATGGATTGTCGCTGGCCTGTGGCTGGAACAATCTTTAGGGCCCCGCGAAGCAGCCATCAATCCCCAGTGGGAACGCCTTTTTCCGGCCGAAGCCGCCAAGGGCGATTTGTTTCTAGATCTGGCTCGTGTCGCCGACAGCAGTGGTGTTGGCGAGTTCAAACTGCGGGAATTGGTGATGGCAGAAGGCATCAGTGTGGCTGAAACCGGCACTGTGGACATCATCCCATTGTCGGCCTATCGGGTGCGAGCCAGCTTCAAGGGGCAATACGCCCAGGTGGCTGAATTCCTGGGTGGACTGAGAGTTATCGAGCGCGCCGTGAGCGTGCACAACCTGGCCATCAAGCCGACCCGTGGGGCCGTGCTAGTAGAATTGGAGCTGGACGTTTATGTCAGCACAACGAATCAGTCTTAACAGCAAACCAGTCATCGCGACGGTGCTGGTGCTGCTGGCCGTGGTGGTTGTGATCAACGTGGCGATTTTTCAGCCCGGTAAGAAGGCCCCGGTGGGAGCCCAGGTGCGGGTGCAGTCATCGCAGCCAATGCCCATCGATCTGGGTGGTCTGCGTTTGGAAACCGAAACACCAGAGGCGGATCTGGCCGCCTGGGAAGAGCGATCCTTGCCCCCACTGGAGCGGGATCCCTTCGGCAAGAAGGCCCCGGATAGGCCGGTCTACCGCGCTAAAAACAAAAAAAGGGTGGTCTCTGACAGATCACCATTGCAGTGCAACGCGATTCTGCTGGGTGGCCTGCGCCCCGTTGCGATGATCAACGGCAAGAGTTACACGGTCGGTGACCGGTGCGGCAAATACGAGGTGGCTGCCATTGGCAACACGGGTGTGAAACTCAAGAGCGGCTCTGGGCCGGGACTGTTTTTGTCGGTGTTGGCCATCGGTGAGCGGGCCAGCCGAGTCGTGACTGGAATGACGAATAATGGCGGACCGGGCAAAACAAGCCTGGCCGAACACGCACAAGGCGAAAGGAAGTGACCATGAACGGGTGGAACCTGTTCGGCGCCAAGGGCCGGGTACTGAAAGGGAGTATATGCGTGGTGGCAGGGATGCTGCTGAGCATGACTTCGCCGGGAGTGGCTGCAGCGGCATCCGGTTCGGCAGCGGACTGGGATGCGGGCCGACCCAAAGTGAGCATCGTGACCAACGGGTGGGTTGATGTGCGGGAGATCCTGCACACGGTCGCGGCCAATGCCGAGTTGGGATTGCAACTGGCGCCTGACGTGGAGGGGCCGGTCAATGTGCACCTGGAAAACGTTTCGGTCAGCCGGGCTCTGGACGCACTGTTGGGCCCCGCAAATCTGGGCTATGAAGTGGTTGATGATGTGCTGGTGGTCTACGGCCGTAGTCTGGTCAGTCGCTGGTTCACTTTCGACTATCCGGTCACCGAACGCGAGGGCCGGGGCGAATTGGAGGTCTCGGTGGAACGTGCCGGGTCATCCGGTGAAAGCAGCGGTGGCGGGGGCGGTGGCGGCGGGGAAAACCAGAACCGCAGTCATGTCACCAGCACCGCGGTAATGTCTGTTTGGCCGAGCGTTATGGCCGCCTTGGAAACGTTGGTTTTTGCCGGTGTTCCGACAGTGGAATCCGAAAGTGGTGGTGAAATCGCGTTGGCAATCAGCGTGGCCGACGAAGAAGGCCGAACCCTGGTTGTCAACCCCATGGCTTCGCTGGTGCAGGTGACTGCCGAATGGGAGCGAGTGCAGAAGGTCGAGCAGTTGCTGGAACGCTTGCAGGAATCTCTGCAGCGCCAGGTGTCGGTTGAAGTGAGTATCATGGAAGTTGTCCTGAGCGACGACATGCAGACGGGCGTGAATTGGGACGCGGTCCTGAATTCCGATCTGAAATCCGTGGGGCTGCAGACTCTCAACACGACGACAAACCTGGGTGAGGACTACCTGCAGTTTAAGGTCGGCTCGCATCAGGTCACAGGCATGTTGCAGGCGATCTCCACTTCGGGAAATCTGCGCACCATCAGCACGCCGCGGGTGACGACGCTCAACAACCAGAAGGCCATCGTGCGCATCGTTCGCGAAGAGGTCTATTACCTGGCCAGTGTTGAACCGGCCATTGTCTCCAATGGCGTGGCAACTGAACCGGTCATCAACTACACCCCGGTCAGTGTGCCGATCGGTGTGGTGCTGGATGTGACGCCGCAGGTTGGGCGCGATCGCATGATCACCCTGAATGTGCATCCGACCATCTCTGATGTGGTGAGCATTGCCGAGAGTCCGAACCTGGATACGGCGCCGGTGCTTTCGGTCCGTGAACTCGACACCGTGGGCAAGGTGGCCGACGGCGAAACCTTGATCATTGCCGGATTGATTTCAGAGCGCACCAACGATGTCCGTTCGGGCGTGCCCATTCTGAAAGACCTGCCGATCCTGGGGCACCTATTTGGCAAGACCGCCAAGGATACGTATAACATTGAGCTGATCATCCTGCTGACGCCGGTGATCATGGCAGACGACGCCGACGCGATGGCTGATGCGGCCCGCGACCGGTTCGAAGAGAAGATGTAGAACCGGTACAGGCTATTGGCCCGGCTTGCCCCTCTGGGCGGGCCGGGCGTTTTTGTACCGCCGCTCCACCTGCCTGATGATCGAACTCTCCCGCGCACCTCGCCACTACCACGCATGCCGGGTCTTTCGCTTCGCCGCCGGGTAAGAGGCCGAGCTGGGATTGGCCAGGAATTAGGAACCATAGAGAAAGGGCCCACTCTTGAGGAGTGAGCCCTT
>JADGEP010000466.1 GCA_016744275.1 Candidatus Krumholzibacteriia bacterium
CCCCGAAGTGGTCCGTTACGGCAGTGATCTGTTCCGCATCACCTCTTTTTCGGTGTTCGCGTTCAGCCTCATTCTGGTCCTTTTTGGCGCCTTCCAGGGCGCGGGCAAAACCGTGCCGGTGATGGTGGTCAATTCAGGGCGATTGTGGGCCGTGCGCATCCCTGCTACAATCCTGCTGACCCGATTCACAGACATGGGCCCCAACGGCCTGTGGTGGGCCATGAACCTGTCGAACCTGATCGCCGGTGCGGTGGCTCTGGTTTGGTTTCTGCGCAGCGACTGGCAGCAGTCGGTAGTGGAACCGGAAGAAGATCCAGGCCAGGATGTGCTCGAGTCTCCGTGACCGGAGACGCCCGATGAAAGGTGTGGTTGTGCAGAGATTTTCCACCGCCGTATTGGCCTTGGCCCTGATTTTTGGGGCCATCACCACAGGTGCTCCGCGCACCGCTTTGGCCGCCCCCGCCCCCTGGACTTCAACCGCTGATATGGTGGCGCTGGAAAACCTGCGCTTGTTGGACCAACGTGTGCGCCTCAAGAGCGCCGGCGGCACCTCCGGGTTGTGGATTGTGGGCACCTACCTGGGTATGCGTGATGGAGAGATCCGCCTGCAAACAGACGATGGCATCACCAGAGCTGTGCCCAAGAACGATCTGATCGATTTTCAGGTGAAAACCGGAGACGGATCCCATAGCGGTACCGGAGCCCTGGTGGGTGCGGGTATTGGGGGAGCGGTAGGGCTCGCCCGCAGTTCGGGCAACCAGTACAACTCCCGGAACAATCTTTTGTCTGGCCGCATGAGCACCATTGGTGCGGGGGTTTTTGTTGGTGCGATCGTCGGAGCGCTGTTTGGCGGGATGACGAAGTCCGAGAATTTCGCCCATCTCGAAGACTACCTGGATGCGGGCCCGGAACGGTTTCCTGCCGATGAGATGCGTTTGAGCATTCGCTGGTCATTCTAGAGGATCAACCGCGACCGCTCCACACGCGGGCCGACACCCAGGTGTCTCCCTCGCGAAAATGGTTGGGCAAGCGCCCGGATTCGAGCCATCCTCGTCGGGCCAGGACCTCCTGCATGCCTTGCTGATCTTCGCGGGCCAGTGAATGCCGCGCCCGGTTGTCGAAAACATCCTCCAGGTCTTCTTCCAGACGCTCCACCAGATTCACCATCAAGCCTTGCTTGCGGTAGGGCAAAGCCGTGGCGCAATCCGTCAGCTCCGCGGAATGGCCAGCCTCTGAGAATTCCAGGGCAGCGTAGGCTGCCAGTTCTCCGTCCTGGTTCAGGATCAGCCGGCCGTGCAGATCTCCCTGGGCCAAGCCATAGCGCAGGGCGCCCGGATCTTCCGGCAGCGGGTATTTCGGGAAAGCCTGTCGCAACAGCTCGAGGATGGACTCGGCATCGCCCAAGTCAGCTGAGCGGCACGACCAGCCAACCGGCAACGGGTTTGAATCGACTGGGAATCCGGATCGCCTCGCAATAGAGCTCGCACCCACCGCCTCGACGCCTCTTGCGCCCCACGACTTGCCCCACAACTGAGCTTCGGTGCCGTTGGGCCAAAAGTCCGCGATTATACCTTCCGGGGCATACCCCGATCCCATCCAGGATTCGGCGATCATTTCTTGCCCAAAAACAAGCACCCGGGAACACCATTGCGGCGTGTGGTCGCCAGCACCGATACAGAGCTGAACCTCTGGAGCAGCAAGATCCGCCCCCCCCACCCCGCGCAATAAAAGCAAGGCATTGTGGGGATCAAATGTCGCCGGCAATGGGCCCCGTGCGCCGGCCACGGCAAATTCATGAGGCCAATCCTGGTCCGCCGGATCTGCCCCCAGCAGGGAGCACCAGGAGTCCTGAAAGCGGCCAGTTTGGTCATCGTGCATGGCATCTCCACATTCGGGTGAGGCGTGATCTTCGCCGTTTTTTGAGCGCGGGACAAGCCCGGCCTTGTCGTCTGGGCCTGACCAAGTTATTCTCTGCTTATGAATATGATTATCAGAATCGCGAGGTCGCGCATCGTGGTCGGGGCTGCCGCTCTAAGTCTATTCGCTTTCACCGGTTGCGGTGGAGATGTCGAATACACCGAGCGGCAAACTCCGGGTTCGAGCACGGCTGACGCCGCCCACTCCGCTCCGGCCGCCAAAAGCAGCCCTGAAGACCAAACCCTTGCCGAAGGTGCCGTGCGTTTGGCGGGCATCGTCTTCACGCCGCCCAGTCACTGGGGTGATCTGGGCAACAGTGGCATGCGCCAGGCCCAATACCGTCTAGATCCGGTCGCCGGCGACAAAGCCAAGGGCGAGGTCAACGTCTTTTACTTTGGGCCCTCATCCGGCGGTGGCGTTGAAGCCAACCTCAACCGCTGGGTGGGCCAGATGCTCATGCCTGACGGCAGTGACCCGGCTGCCGGAGCTGAGCGCAGCACCTTCACCGCCAACGGCATGAAGGGTCACATTGTCTCGCTCAATGGCAGCTACAAATCCGGCGGTGGACGCCCCATGGGCGGCGAAACCACGATCATGGAAGGCTACCGCCTCGTCGGAGTCGTGCTCGAAGGTCCGCAGGGCAGTTTGTTCTTCAAATTGACCGGTCCCCTGGCCACGGCTGAAGCCATGGAAGGCGATTTGTTGAAAATGGTCAAAGCCGCGAACATTTAGCTGAACATTATTGGTTTGGTTGTGCCTCGAAGATTGTGTTTTTTGAAAGATCCGTAGAATACGGGTTGTATTGAAGTTATGAAAAATCCGGAGGAAAGACGGTTGTGTACAGCGCCTTTTTTGAGCGCGCCGTATTGGAT
>JADGEP010000467.1 GCA_016744275.1 Candidatus Krumholzibacteriia bacterium
GCGAGGTATCAACGAAGGTTTTGGCCACGCCCGCGGCGTGCTTGGCAACCTGGATTTGTTGAGTCCGAACATTGAAGACAATGTCGACGAGACCTGGCAATTGGTGCAACAGAAACTGAGCGACTTTTTCGATCCGGACCCAGCAGAAGGTAGCGCCTAGGCCGGTCGAAAATATGAATTTTTAGGTTGTGCCTCGAAGATTGTGTTTTTTGAACGATTCGTAGAATACGGGTTGTATTGAAGTTATGAAAATTCCGGAAGAAAGACGGTTGTGAACAGCGCCTTTTTTGAGCGCGCTGTATTGGATTGGGTTCCACAAGCCATGTCAGGATGTCGCTCCTGGCGCACATGCTGCCCGTATTTGGAGCGTCGTGGATACACCTCAGAAATAGGTCCCCTTGGGCAACCATTGCTTCGGCTCCGGCTTGGTATGCGCCATTGATGTGCTAAGCCAATACCTCGGAACAGGTTCGCACCACACGACCAGAACCGGGCCAGCCCGCATGCTAACTTGCACCCTACACGGCGTCTGCAATCATTGCACCAGACACAATCTCCGAGGCACAACCTAATCTTTACCCAAACGTTCCCGCATGGTTTCGGCCGAGTCATTGAAGGCTCGGCCGGCGCGTTTCAGCCAGGCACGGTAGATCAGCCACGCGCCACCCAGCAGCACCAACATGCCCAGGGCCACGGCCCACATGCCAAGCCAAACCAAGCCAAAATAGACGATGGTTGGTGCGAGCCAGACCAGCATGGCCAGGAACAAGGCCAGGCTGCCGCCGGCTTGTTCCTTGGAATCAAAATTGTAGAACGCACGGCGCGCCGGTGAGCTGATCGATACCATGTTTCCCCCCGCAGCCGTCACCAGCGTGACCGCTGCAGTGCCGAGTATGATCGCCAAGGTCAGCCACCACGCCCCTTTCAACAATCCAGCCAAAACCACCGGCACCAAGTGGATGCCCACCAGGGCAAAGTAGGCCAGATTTTTCGTCAATACCGCCTGCTGGCCCGTCATTGGCAACAACCGGTAGCGGTCGGCGCCGGCGCCATCGAGCCCAAAATTGTTCAGCGGAATGGCGGCCTCGTTGATCACGATATTGACCGCCGCCAGGGGCAGGACAAACGGCAAGTGATCGGGTTTGACAAAAACCCAGACCAAGGCGGCCACCCCCATCCCCACGCCCATCAGATGATCCAGGGTGCGGGTCAAATACCGGAGTTCCTTGATCACTAAAGGGCCCAGCACAGTCGGCAAGCCGCGCATCTGGCCGATGGTTCGCAAGGCGCCTTTGCCCCCAGAGAGGCTGCTGGGCGGGTGCAACATGACCCGCCGCAAGCTCAAGGAAGCCAAGCTGATACTGGAGGCCAAAGCCAATGCCAGCAAGGCTAGGCCTGGGAATGCGCCCTTGCCCGAAGCAGCGCCCGAGACCCACACTGCCGGCGACAGGATGCGCATTTGGGCGAACAGGCCCGTGGTCGCATCGGCACTCAACAACAACCAGGTATGGTCGCTAAAGGTGAACGTGATTGCGCCCTCGGTCACCTTAAAATCGCCATTGACGATCAACAGCGCGGGTACCAAAACGATCGACATGATGAGCATCATCACTTCGCGTCCTCGGCGAGAGGAGAACAGCGCTCCGCCAAAGATTTCAACGCTCCAGGCCAACCATCCCGCAAAGAAGATGTACAGGACGCCAGCGGCCAGGCCCATCGCCGGATTGGGCGCAACTGACAATGGCGCCAGCACACACAGCGACGAGACCATGAGAATCCAATACGCCGGTTGCACCAGATGCCCCAGCATTCCCACCGACAGCAGGTTCCCCAGGCTCAACGGATACTGCCCCAGGCGCACCGGTTGCAGCCCTCGTCCTTCAGCCGTAGTTGAGCCCACCATGATGGGAATAAAGAGCCACCCCATCAATACGGAGTTGAGACAAAATTCGAGCAGTACCAGGCCGGTGTCGGGGTTGTCGGCACGCAGATTCTTGAAGGCAAAAGCACTGCTGGTCAGGACCCCAATCAGGCCAAAAACGGCCAAGAGTATCACGATTCCCGTATTGGCCCCTTGCCAGGCGCTTCGCTTTTCCTGTTTGCGCCACCAGGCCCGCCACAGGTAAGGCAACAGTTGCAGGGGCAGTGGTCTTACAGCCATGTCAGATCCGTTTCAGCATCGCCGGCATCGTCGCCAGCCGCGGCCACAAACGCGTCTTCCAGGGTGCGCCCACCGGTGGTCAGTTCAGCCAGCGGCGCGTTCAGCGCGATTTTCCCGGCGACGATGATCGCCACATGGTCCACCAGCTTTTCGATGATCTCCAGGATGTGCGAGGTCAGAAAAATGGTCGTGCCCTTGTCGGACATCCGCTGCAACAGGTGCCGCAGCACCTTGCCCGCCAGCGGATCAATACCCTCAAACGGCTCATCCAAAAACAGGATTTCCGGGTTGTGGATCAAAGCCATGGCCAGGGCCAGTTTTTTGCGCATGCCATGGGAAGAATCGGCGGCAAAAGTCCCGCGGTCATCCCACAGCCCCAGCACATTGAGCAGGTCTTCGGCCCGGCTGTGGGTTTCGTCCTTCCCCAGGCCGTAAATGCTGCCCACCATGGTCAAGTGCTCCCACAACGACAGCCGATCAAACAGGGCCAAGTCGTCGGGCACCACGCCAATTCTCTGTTTGGCTGCCAAAGCCGCCGTGACGATGGAATGTCCGGCCACCAGGGCGTCTCCATTTGTAGGCGCCAACAATCCTGTGATCATCCGGATAGTGGTGGTTTTGCC
>JADGEP010000468.1 GCA_016744275.1 Candidatus Krumholzibacteriia bacterium
ATTCTACTGACCGTGATGACCTTCGCCCTCTTTGGGTGCAGCAGTGATGATCCGGCTGCACCCAGTCAACCCGGCGACTTCGATGATGTGCTGAAATCCGGTGGCGAGTTCGAGGTGCCGGTGCCCGAGAATGAAGTATTGGGCCAGGAAACTATTCTGGAGACCGTAGGCAATGACAATTTCTTCTGCACCACCACGCGCTACAACGTGGTGGAGGCTCCGGGAGAATTCCCGCAGTTTGATTCCAACGCCAAAGTGATTTTTCCCGGCAATCTTTTGCAGGGAAACTCACTGGGGCAGCCGACTCCCGAGCTGATTCCCGTGCGCCGTGGCGGTGGCGTCGTGGTGATGACAATCCTGAACGGGGTGCCTTCTGTCAGCCGGACGTTGCCGGTGGTCAGCCTGGGCACATGCGTGCAAGCTCGGAATGAAATCATCGCCACGGCCAAAAATACCATCCCGGCCCGATTCACCTTCACTTTGGCAGAAGTGCGCAATCGCGAAGAGCTTGCATTGGCGCTGGATGTCGGCGTGGACCACCTGCTCGGTTCGGTGGACGCCTCCCTGGATTTTCATGACGACTTTGCCTACAACCGCTTCGTGGTTCAGCTGGTGCAGAGCTATTTCACGATGGCATTTGAATCGCCCACGGCCGTTGAAGACTTCTTTGCGGCCGATGTGCGGGCCGAGGAGTTGGCTCCGTTTGTGGGGCCGGGCAATCCCGCCTCGTTCATTTCGTCGGTGACGTACGGGCGCATTTTTTACCTGTTGATTGAGTCGACACAAGCCAGTACCGAGATCGAAGCGAGCCTTGATGCCTCATTCCGCACCGCAGCTGCAGGTGGCCAATTGGGCATTGATGCGCAGTACGTCAAGGAGTTGGACAACGTGAAGATTTCGGCCTATGCCCTCGGCGGTAAAGGCGAGTCGGCCATCAGTTCAATCACCACGGGTTTTGCGACCTTGAAGACGTTTCTGGCCCAGGGCGGCCAGATCAATACGGGCGTGCCACTGTCTTATGTGATGCGCAGCGTGGCTCACCCGGATCGCATCGTCAGTGTGGCTGTGGCCAGCCAGTACGATGTGAGAACATGCACTCCTGTGGGTGAGTCATTCGGCAACCCGGTCCTCTGGGACTAGCCGACTATCGCAGAATAATGATCTTCCGGATCTGGTCGGCGGTCGCTTCGCTATTGCCCGCTTTCAATTTGCCAAAATAGGTGCCGGCGGCCACGCGGCGCCCCTCGACATCCCGGCCATTCCACGCGATAGCGTGCTCACCCGCTTCGTAGCGCCGATCACTGAGCCGACGCACTAGGTGTCCGCGAACGTCATAGACGACCAGTTGAACATCCACAGCTTCGGGGACGGTGAAACGCCAGGTGGTGCCGCTGCTGGCCGGATTGGGCGACGCCCCGGTGAATGAGACACGGGTTCTGGCATCCGGTGCTGCGGCGGCAACGGGCGTGGTGGTCAGGTAAGTAAAATGGCGTCCCCAGATCAGAGAGCGTTGCCCGACTTTGCCAGCCTGCTCTTCAAAGGAGAACTTCGTGAATCCTCCCGGTCGCGTATCGATGATTCCCACAAATTGGTCGTAGTAGACAAACACGCTGGGAAAGAGATTCTGGTCGTCGAGAATGACCGAGACATGGGATGACCAGTCGCCGGAAATGTGGGCACTGACGCCAACCAGGGGTTGGGATCCCGGCAAAACTTTGCCGGTGAAGCCATCGTGGTACAGGCAGGTTTCGGCTGGGAAATCCACGTCGCAGGCGGCCGTGGTCCCCACCGCGTAGCCATGATTGGGATCCGAGATCGACCAGGAATTGTCTTCACGTCCACTGGGCGCCGTGGTGATCGGATTGGCCACCGGCACGCCTGTGTAATTGGAGGACCAACGGATTCCTTGACTGACTATGCTTGACGCCGTGACGGGGGCTCGGGCGTCGCTCCAGGCGGTGCCTTCGAATCGTTCGTAGCTCGCGAAATACCCCAGGTCGTTGGCCAGTTTTTGAAAAGCCTCTTCTTGCCAGCATACAAAAACATCCGGCCCGCCGTTGCAGGCGGTGATAGAGACCGTGCCCTGGTCCGAAGCTGTTCCGGACACTGCAGCGTAAACAAAACTGTCCAGGCCGGTAAACGTGGGGCCCGGCGAATAGGTGAACGCGCCGTCGGGTGTCAGCACGAGATTGCCGTGGGCAGCATCGACAATCAATTCGGCGGTGGCGCCGAAGTCGGTGGCCGATTCCTCATCGAGCAGATCATTGTCCAGCACTCCGGGCTCATCGACCACCAGAGGTTCGACCACGCCCACGCTGTGGAAGTCGTCCCGGGCCACCATGACCTGGGCTGCGGCGGGGAGGCCGGACATTAGGAAGAGGGCCAAGCCCAAGGGCGCAATCAACTTGATCATGAATTCGCGACGGTTCATGGGGGCAACTCCATCGAATCATAGCATTGCTGACGGTTCGCAAGTTTCAATACAATGCATAGAGTACCATAATTGTCTGCTTTTTGCGGTATTATTCTCAAAAAAGCGGAACCGTTCTGGAGGCGGCTTCAGCCTGCCCGAGCGAGCAACTGGCGCGCCCGCACGCAATGCCCGGAGTCGTTGCCGAACGTCTGCACCAGCGCGGGCAGAGATTTTTGCAGCAGAGCCCGCGCGGCGTTGTTGTCCCCTTGGGCCAGAAAAACCGCCGCCAGATTCACCCGAGTCAGGTGCAGTTTCGGGTGGCTCGGCTCGAAGTCTTGATTGTATCCGGCGATGGTGGTTTCCAATTC
>JADGEP010000469.1:0-1019 GCA_016744275.1 Candidatus Krumholzibacteriia bacterium
GCCATGGGATTGGATTTGTCCTGGAATGGCGCCTCCTTGGCCTCTAAAACCAGGCCGGAATCCGCGGGCAAGCTCCGTCTCCTTCTGGTCGAAGCCCGCGAAGCGTCGGTGGCCGGTCGGGCGGGCCCGCGCATTGGCATTTCTCAAGCGGTGGAACGCCCTCTGCGCTTTGTGGATCCGGCCAGCGATTGCCTCAGCCGCTGAACCCGCCGCGTTTTCATCTGTGGTATAGTCATGTGGCGCGCCTGATGCCCGGACCTATTGGAGGGGAAGTCCATTTTGAAGCCCATATTTGCCGCCGTCATGCTCTCTCTGATGCTCATGGTTTGGGCCTTGCCCTGTGTTGCCGTTGACCGCCAATTCATGGCGGCGGAAAATGCATCTGCAGCGGTGTTGCACGGCGGCTCCATCAGTGGTGGAAAATCGACGGGCGATACGTTGATTCTGGTGGGCCCCTGGGGGAGTGCGGCTGCCTGGAATGGTCAATTCGAAAACGCAACAGGTGGACCGGACTGGAACGGCTGGACATCGCGTGACCTGACTCAGCGACGGGAAAGCTTCTGGTCTGTCGATGCCGCCGACCCGGGCCAGCCCACAGAACTCAGTGCCTGGTGTGGCGACCCTGACATCCCGCCCTGTGATCCGGATGATCCGGCCGGTGGGTACGGCAACAATTGGCACGAAGTGATCGAGTACCGGCTGGTGGTGGACAATCCGGACTCGGCCACCGCCGTGCAGATCCAGGGCGACCTCTGGTATTCCCTGGAACCAGGTTATGATTGGTTGGGTTTGGCGGTGTGGCGAGCCGACCAGTACGTCCCCACGGTAATTCAGACCTGGGATGATACGGGCAGCGCCACCGCGGATGTTACGGTGACCTATTTGCCTGGCGAGTATCGCAACGGCAACCAGATTGTCCTCCAGTTTCAAGTGTTCACCGACGAGGCGTCCAGCGACGAGGAGTCCTTCCGAAAGAAAATCATTTCGGAGGGGTCCTGGCAGGGAGAACATATCCAGAG
>JADGEP010000469.1:1029-2152 GCA_016744275.1 Candidatus Krumholzibacteriia bacterium
ATGACTTGTCGATTACCGTGACCAATGCTGGTCAGCAGACCATCTCGGCGACAGATTTTCAGGATGGCACCTACGGTGACTGGGCGGTCGTGCCTCCGGTGGCTGTCGGTGATTTTGCCCAACTTTGGCAGGCCCTGCACGACCAGGATCCGTGCCGCGAAAACAGCTCTTCCCAATTGGCTTTTGTGGATGATGGGCTGGTCGTTCCGGGAACCGGTGGGACGGATTGCCAGAGTTTTTGCTACGGACCAACGGGGTTTGCGGTCAATACCCGCGGGGGGCTTTTGGGCCCGGAAGCCGACCTGGACAATGCCGTCTTCAGCCCGGTTCTGACTTGGCCCGCGGGGGCCTGGGATGGCTGCCAGATCGCTTTCGATTGGTATCTGCACGAATTGAACGCCGGGTTGTCCGGCCCGATCTACGCGCAGTGGGCTGTGCGCTCGACCGCCAGCGGGTTGGCCTCGGACATTGAATCGGCCGCCTGGATTGATCGCAACTGGTCGTATTCCGGCAACGGCGCCTACACCCGCTATGTAGACGACGTTTCGGATCTGATCGTGACCAATCCTCGCCACGTGCAACTGCGCTTGCGGGTGTACGAACCGGTGGGCTGGTGGTTTGGTGAAGGCAACGACAGCACGCCAGCCCCATATTTTGACAATGTACGCATCAGTGCTTTTCGCAAGCAGGGGCCGGCGATGGCCGCCCGCGACGTTGATCTGGCCAACGACGGCTTTCCGGCTTCCGGTGGGTTGGATGCCGTTCAACCGGGTGCAAACAGCGTGCGCTTTGATATGGGAGTGGACATTTCTCCGGACCTGCATCTGCGCAACGATCCCGGCGATTCCATCGTCATCAGCTTGCGCACAACCCGTGTGGGGGCGGGGCTTTCCGAAGCACCAGCGCTGCACTACCGCTTGATCCCCAATCCGGAATTTGATCAGTGGCGCACCGCAGGCCTGCCGAACCAGGGGCAAGTGCCGACACAGACCGGGCATTCTCCGGGCCTGCCCTTCAGCGGCAAACTGGCCTTCGATTTGCCTGATACCGGATTCCTCTTTCCGGGCGACGTGCTGCACTACTACATCGCGGCCTCTGATGCGGTAGATGGAATAGTGGCCGT
>JADGEP010000469.1:2162-2779 GCA_016744275.1 Candidatus Krumholzibacteriia bacterium
TGGCGCCAACCATGCTGATATGGAATGACGACGGCAGCGCTGAGGGGTGGAGCCGCTGGTCTCACTCACTGGAGCAACTGGGGCTTGTGCCTGGCACCGACTACGACATTTACACCACCAGAGGCGCAGCCAGTGGCGCCGGCAATGGACTGGGCGGGCGGGCGTCGGCCCTGCAGGTCTCGCCCTACGATTTGTTGGTGTACACTTCGGGTACTCAGAACAACTTCACGCTGTCGGATGGCGACCTGTTTGCTGACGCCTCAGATGATCTGGGCCTATTGCAAAACTGGCTCGGCCTGGGCGGCAAGAACCTGTTTCTGAGCGGTGACAATTTGGCGGCTGACCTGTCCGCATCCGGCGGCGCCTCCGTGGAATTCATGCAAGAGGTGATGGGCGTGAATTTGCACAGCTGGTTTTTGGCGCCGATGATCGGCAATCAGGTGGCGCCCGAAGTGGCCGTCTTACCGGGCAACATCGTATTCGAAAATTCTGACAGTTGGTTGGCCAGTGGTGGATGTGAGAACCTGAACCGTTTTGATGCGATCACTCCGGCGGGAGCCACCATTTCCCTGGCCGAATTCACCGGTGCGGGTGGTCAGCGGGGACTGTACGATTGG
>JADGEP010000046.1 GCA_016744275.1 Candidatus Krumholzibacteriia bacterium
ACTGATACTACGTAAAAGCTGTTCCGTAAAATGGAGAATTACCGATGAGGCTGACCCGGTTAGGACATTCCGCGTTTGCGCTGGAACTTGGCAAAACAAAAATTCTGATCGACCCGATGATCAAAGACACACCGTGGCTCGATGATGGTTTTGTCGATGCAGCCATCGAAGGCACGACCCATATCGTTTTAACCCATGGCCACGGCGATCACATTGGCCAGCAAGGTGAATGCCGCCAGCTGATCCTTGGAGAAACGCTTGCCGGGGTTCGAATCGTCGGCATAGAGCAGCCCGATCACTTCTTCGTTGTCGAACAGCGGCACGGCAATGGCCGAACGAATCCCCTGACTGACCATGCTCATCATGCCGCCAAAACCGGGGTCATTCAGGGGGTCAGAGGTGAGGAAAGATTTTCGCTTCTCGATCACCTGACGCATCATCGTGCGGCTCAACGCCAGGCTCGACGAAGCCAACTGGCCCCGCGACCGCGAGGCTTTGTTGATCGGCTCATCTGCGCACTCTTCCAGCAGCAGGACAAAAATCCGCTCGGGTTGCAACAGCGCGGTGTCGACCAGATCCATGATCGGTTCGTACATCGCCTCCGGTTCGCGGGGTATCGTCAACAGGTTGCCCGCATCGGCCAGCACCCGGAACAGCAGCGATTGCAGGTCGCGCTTGTCGGTGCGTTCGCGCTGAACTTCTTCCCAGGTCATTTCGGCGCTGGGCTTTAGGGTCTGGGAGTCGTTGAAGATGGTCATGCCCAGGGCGGTGGCGCCATCCGAGCTTTCGACCCGAAAACTCAGGTTGGCCACTTCGACGGTATCGCCCAACTGCACATTGCAGTCGCCTTCAACCTTGGCGCCATTGAGTTTGGTGCCATTGTGGCTGCCCAAATCCCGCAGACGCACATGCTCACCGTTCACAACGAATTCGGCATGGCGGCGCGATACGCTGGGTTGAGCCAACTTCAATCCGGCGTCATCACCCCGACCGACGACGTGATCGCCTTCGGTCAATTCATGACGCACTTCCTGGCCATCAACCTTGCCCACCAAAATCAGATTCATTTGCGCGGTCCTTTCAGTCGGTTTGCAAAAGCTGTTGCCAACCCGTGACCAGTTGCAGTGATGTGATTTTTCCATCCTGCAGGGGCCGGATCGTGACCAGATCACCAGTGCTTTGGTCCACATCATAAGGAGAGGTGAATGATGATTCAAGGCCGGTCAGAATGGGTTCTGCCGCGCCGAAATTCAACCCGCCCGCAACGATCTCCACCGGTACCGATACGATCGCCTGGGCGCCATCAAAAAAGTAAAGCACATCACCGGCGGGCGACCACCGGGCATGATTGCCGCCCGAGGCCGAAACACGCCATTGCGCTTCCGGTTGGTCGATCATCTCGATGAATATTTCCTGGTCACCCGTTTGGCTCGACGTGTAGGCCAAAAGTTTTCCATCCGGTGAAACTGCCGGAAAACCCTCAGCATATGAAACACCCGGGTGCACGCGCGAAGCGGCTCCGGACTCCAAGTCCAGCACACTCAAATAGAGTGTGGCGGTCGAAT
Organism: Candidatus Krumholzibacteriia bacterium; assembly: GCA_016744275.1. Taxonomy (GTDB): domain Bacteria; phylum Krumholzibacteriota; class Krumholzibacteriia; order LZORAL124-64-63; family LZORAL124-64-63; genus JAGRNP01. The sequence continues at coordinate 1,566 of JADGEP010000046.1, forward strand.
CTGCAGCCGTGAAATAATGACTTTGGCCATCGGGAGTAAACGCTCCCGGGTAGTTGTCCTCTTTGTTCACCACCAGAGGCTCCAAGGCCCCACCACCAGTGGTTGAAACTCGATAAATCGATGCATGCCCGGGTCGATCGCTGAGAACGATCAGGGACTTGCCGTCCGGAGCATAGATACCAGCCCACTCGGACTCCGATTCGAAAGTCAAACGGGTGCTCAAGCCGGATTTCATGTCCAGTTGCCACAGGTCAAAAGTGCCGGTTCTATCATCGGCAAGGCTCAAGCAAAGGTGGCGGCCGTCAGGGGACAAGTACATGCCCAGGGGAGCGCCAATCGGGCCCATATCTTTCACCAATTCACCAGTGGCGGAATAGCGCACCAACCGTCCACGACTCATCCCGCCATCAACGGCCGAGTAGGCCAGAACGCCACTTTCGCCCACCGCAAAGGCCGCCAGATGGGCCGCCTGGACCGCGGCCACGCCGGAGATCACCGGGAATGCCGAAGCCGTGAATGACCGCATATCGGCGGACAACGGGCGAGCCATCAAGACGCCGTCGTGCGGATAAATGAGGTGTCCCTCGGCAAACATGGCATTGGTTTGCGTCGCTGTCAGGTCAGTGCTTTGCCCGGTGGCTGCCTCGACGATGCGCACCACGCAATCAAGGTTGGATTGCGGGTTTCTGGACACCGCCACGTATTGGAAATGACGGCCATCAGGCAACCATTGCGGCAGGCGATGGCTTCTGAAATCTTCATCCTGTTTCAAGTCGGTCATTTCCACCGGATCACCACCAGTTGCGGGCACCATAAAGATGGAACTGGTGTGGGTCGGCGCGTACAGGATTTCGTCGAACTGATTCCACGAGCCGCCCTTGGCGTTGCTCGCCGGAACGACCGCCAGAGCCGGGCCACCGTTGATAGGTGCGCGCCACAGGCTGCCGCCCGCGTAATACCCGATCTCTCGGCTGTCCGCTGACCAGAACAAATATGCAGCCGACTGCGTGCCATTCAGCACACGGTACCAACCTTCGGCCAGATGGCGGATCACGATGTGGCTGCGGCCGGTGGAATCCACCCCCGCAAAACACAAGTATTGCCCATCCGGCGAAACCTGAACCGAACCGGGCTCGGTGGGCAACAAGTCCAAAGACATGCCTTCAGGAAGATTGACCGCCGATTGCACCATGGGCCAAGGATCCAGTTGGGGGCCCAGCTTGCCTGTCACACCGGCCACCACAGCACCCAGCGCCACGAGAGCCAATACACCCGCAGCCAACCACGGCAAGCGATTGCTGCGAGCTGGCGCCACTCCGGCCGGTGCGATGCCCAACCCACTGGGCGACAAACCGATGACAGTGGCCCCGGTGCCTTCCAACGCCACCCGCACTTCTCCGATATCCCGCAAGCGTTGCTTGGCATCCTTTTCCAGGCAGCGCCGACATATCTGCAATAGTAGAGCCGGGTGCTTGCCCTCGAGTTCATCCCAAGCCGGCTCTTTGTGCAGCACTGCCGCCAGGGTGTCGGTGGCTGTCTCGCCTTCGAATAACCGTTCGCCGGTGAGCATCTCGTAGAGAATCACGCCAAAAGCCCAAATGTCGCCGCGCCGGTCCACTTCATATCCGCGGGCCTGTTCCGGGCTCATGTAAGCTGCGGTGCCCAGTACGGTGCCTGAACCGGTCAGGGCCTGGGTGATGGTCGGTTGGTAAGAATGGGATTCCGCTTCGCCCTCGGCCACGCTGTCGGCGGTGAAGGCGCGGGCCAGACCAAAATCGAGAATCTTGACGGCGCCTTCGCCCGAAACCTTCACGTTGGCCGGCTTCAAATCGCGGTGCACGATGCCCTGCTCGTGGGCGTACTCCAGCCCCCGCGCCAACTGGCAAGTGATCTTGTCGATTTCGTTTTCGGGTAACGGACCGCGCTCCAGGCGCACACTCAGATCTTCGCCGCCCGCCAACTCCATGGCCAGCACGGGTTGCCCTTCGGCTTCTTCCAACCCATAGATGGCGGCAATGTTCTGGTGCTGCAACGACGCCAAAACCCGGGCCTCGCGCTGGAATCGGGCCAGACGCTCGGGGTCCTTGGCCAGCTCTGGCGGCAATATTTTCAAGGCCACATCGCGATTGAGTTTTTGGTCGTGCCCCTTGAACACTTCGCCCATGCCCCCACGCCCAATGGACGCAACGACTTTGTAAGGTCCGATGACCTGTCCTATCATATGCCGGTTCTCCGCTAGCTGGTGAGGCGTTGTCAAAATGAGATATACCAAACCATCTTACTCGGTATTCGAGTATCACGCAATCGGCACAAATGAGGATCAGACAGTATGATTTCCATGATGGAAGCTACGGCAGGGTGGCTCGCAATATCAAAAACACCATGCCCAGGGCGATGAGATGCTTGATCACCATGGCCAGGATGCGCCCCAGAAAAGCATGGGCCCCCACGCGCAAGCTCGGCTCCAGTTTCTCGTTCTGATAATACTCGCCCAGCACCGCGCCCGTAAAAGCGCCGACAAACGAGCCCAATACAGCGCCCACCACCGGCACGGCACCATTGCCCAACACCGCACCGATCAAGCCCCCGGCAAAGGCCGCAAAAACGCCCCATTTGGTAGCGCCCTTCTGGGCCACATAGAAGGTGCCGATCAGAAACTCCAGCAATTCGCCAAACAGGGCCATGCCCAACAAGACCAATAGCAGCTGCCAGGTGATCGGATCAAACCCACCGAGAAGAGCATGCACCACTGCCAGGCCCAGCACGATGAAAGATCCACCGAGGCCGAGGTACACAAACAGGGACGCGACAATCAGCAGCAGCGACCACACAACAAACCAGGACCACTGGCCAATTTCACTCAGCAATTCCATGGCTCAGTGGCTGGCGCCGAAAGATTTTTCGCCAGCTTCGACCGCAAAGTTCAGGTGACTTTCGGACGGCGGCAGCGTGCAGTTGTATTTCTCGGCGTTGTAGTCGCACAACGGATTGTAGGCGTAGTTGAAATCCAGATCGACCATGCCCTCGGCATCCAGGGTGATGTCCAAGTAGCGCCCACCGGCGTAGGAATCTTTGCCCGAAGTGACGTCAGTGAAAGGCAACCAGAGGTAGTTGCCACCAGAAATATCGGCCGGACCAAAGACCGGCAACACGTGTTCCTTGTCAGCATGGGTGAAGGAAACCGTTCCGCGCCGAATGTAGGGCACGGCATTGCCCTTGCGCTTGGTCAAGGACACGGTGTCGGTTCCCGCGGCGGCCACAAAGGGCGTGCGGAAGCGCAATTCCGCCTGGGGGAAATAGTAGTTGAGGCCGACGAAGCCGGGGATGTCGGCCGCCATCAAAGGCGATGTCTCGGCGTCGGCAAAGGCCTCGTTTTTCTCAATCCGCATTTCCACCAGACCGATTTCCCAGCTCTCGTAGGTTGCCTGATCCATGACCATGGCCCCCGGGATCTGGCCGCCCGCATGTTCGGTCGCCTTCTGCCCATCTCCACAGCCGCCAGCAACAGCCCCGATGGCTATCAAAGCCATACTGATCCACACCCGCGAAATCCGCATATTCCGATCATCCTCTTCGTTGGTAATTCCCCCTGAATCCTGTGCGCAGCCTTCTGCGTTGGCCCCATAATAACACGAGCGGCCTTGAGAGCCAATCCCCGTGGTTTCCATATGCCGGGCCTTTGTTTACCATTGCAGATGAACAAGCACCCCCAACCCCGGGAGATCTCTTGGACACCGCCTCCGAATCCGTGGAAAAACTGTCACTCGCCCCCGCCAACAATGGCGGTTGGCTGCCGGAAATTGCTGTCCTGATGGCCGCCATCGTGGGGCGCATGCCCGCCCTGGGCGCCTGGTGGAATCTGGACGACTGGGGACAGCTGGCGCGGTCAGCCGGCATGGACACCGGCACCGCGGTGGCGACCATACCCGCCCGTTGGCTCAGCCAGCATCTCTATTGGGATCTCACCTGGCCCTTGTTTGGCCTGGATTCCGACGCCCACGCCCTCGTGCGCCTCTTGCTGCACGGCGTGGCGGCCGCCCTGGTGACCCGGATCGCCTGGCGCAGCGGCCTGGGCACATTGCCGCGCTTGGTGGCCGGATTGGTTTTTGCGGCATCACCCCTGGCGTTCACCCCTTTGTACTGGGCTTCGGGCATTCAGGAAATCCTGGCTGCGGTGTTTGCCCTCGGGGCGGTTGAGCGTTGGCTTTCGGCCCCGACTGGTGGGCGTTCGCGTTTGGTATGGGCAGCGGTCCTGGCTGTGCTCTCGATGACGAGCAAGGAGTCCGGCCTCGGGTTGCCGATCTTGTTTCTGATTTTTGCCTGGATGCGCATTGGAGTGCGCCTTGAGGACAAGGCCTTTGCCTGGGCGATCATCATGATGCTTTTGCCCTTTGCGGTCGCTGAGGGTGCACTGGTATTCAATCATTTTGGCACCGCTGCCGATCAGCCCTACGCCCTGGGCGGTGCGTTGGAGGCCGTCCTCAACCTCGGGGTCTGCGGTTGGTGGTTGATATCACCCGGTCCCATTCTGGCGGCCAACATTTCCCTGCCCATGGCCATTGCCGGAGGCCTGCTGCTGGCGGCGTGGGCGGGGTGGGGTGCGTTTCAATGGCGGCGGCGAGAGCCGCTGGTCTTGTTGGCGTTGGCGGCTGCGGTGTTCGTTTTAGCCCCGGCACTGCCGCTCAAGAAACAACTCGTGCCTTATTTGTGCTATCTAGCGGTGGCGCCTTTTGGGTTGCTGGCTGGCTCCATCGCCCAGCAAGTCAAAGTTGCCCGCTTGAGCCATCTGGGGGCCCTGCCTATTCTGGGCTTCATGACCTTGGTCGCCATGGCCTGGGGATTCCTGGGCATGGAAACACGCCTGGCCAATCGAGATGGCCTGGGATTGGTGGCTGATCCGGTTGCCCGCGCCACGGCCTTGTCCTGGCAGGGATGCAATGTGTTCGAAACGCTGCAGGATCACCCGACCATGCTGAATACCGACAAGGTCGGATTGACCCATCTGACCTTGTTGCAGCCCCTGGTGGATCCCATGTCGACCCAACTGGCCGGTGATATGGGCGAGCGCTGGACCCGGCCCAGCGAGATTTATGAAGCCCTGGGCGGACTGCGGGGCCCGCGCCTGGTGCTGGGGCCTGACGTGCAGGTCAACTGGGCCAACGGGCTGACCACCGCTTCCACCAAATCGGTTGTCCTTTGCGAAACCGGCACCGGCTTTCGCATGTGGGGGCGCCTGGAAAACGCGCTGTTGTACGCGGCTCTCACAGATGTCGGCCTGGGGCATTTCGAACGGGCCCGCGGCCACCTGAAACGAGCGGCGGAAATCAGCGGTGAACAAATCATGTTCATCTACGACGAGGGCCAGATGGTCGTTCCCCTGGAAATGGCCCTCAACAATCGCGAAGCCTTCACCGATTGGACCCTGGGGCTACTGGATCAGAATGTTACGCGGATGGAAGTGGGCGGCCTGCAGGATATGTTCTTCAACCTGTTGACCAAAAGCACCGGTCGCAGCCTTGAAGAACTGACCGCCGGCAGCCAAGTTTTGACCAACACCAGCCAACCTTCATCGCAACCTTAAAGGCAGGAACTCCATGTCGAACCTGACCGAATTCTTGAACACCACGGTTGGTCCCTGGACCGTCACCCAATTGTTGATCGCTTTCGCCTTCATTGTCGGTGGCTTCGTTTTACGAGCCATTCTGAACGCCTTTGTCGCCAAACGATTGGCCGCTCTTGCGGCCCGAACCGAGACCGAGGCCGACGATGCGGCCAGCGCAGCACTCATCAATCCCTTGGGCATGATCGTGCCTGTGATCGGCGCCTACTTGGCCGTGCGCCTGTTGTTGGCCGTGCAACCGGAGTGGCTGCTGGCCGCCGACCGCGTCTTCAAAGTCATCAGCATCCTGGTCATCACCTGGACGGCCTTTAAGCTGATCGATGCCCTGACTATTCTATTGTTCGAATTGGCCTCCCATACGGAGAGCAAACTGGATGACCAGATCGTGCCGTTGGTGCGCAAGGCTCTCAAGACTTTCCTGGGCGTATTGGCCTTTATTCTCATCGCCCAAAACCTGGGCTACTCGGTGTCCGGCTTGCTGGCCGGCCTCGGTATTGGCGGCTTGGCATTGGCCATGGCGGCCAAAGACACCCTGGCCAATCTTTTTGGTTCGATCATGATCCTGATCGACCGGCCATTCCATGTTGGCGATTGGGTCACTTTTAAAGGCGGCGACGGCGTGGTTGAAGAGATTGGCCTGCGCTCGACCCGGGTGCGCACTTTTTCCAAAACCGTGGTCTCGATCCCCAACGCCGCGCTGGCCAATGCCACAGTCGAGAACCACAGCCTGATGCCCAAGCGCCGGATCAAGTTCAATCTTGGTGTCACCTATGATGCCACCGGTGAGCAAGTCAGCAATTTGGTGAACCGGGTGGAAGAGTATTTGAAAGGCAATCCGGATATCGATCAGGAGTTCATGCTCGTTAAGTTCACGACGTTCAACGCCTCGAGTCTGGATCTGTTTATCTACTGTTTCACCGTCACGACGGACTGGACCCAGCATTTGGCCGTGCGCCAGGATGTGAATCTGAAGGTCATGTCTCTGGTTGAGGAAATGGGCATGAGCATCGCCTTTCCCACCCAGACGTTGCATCTGGTGGAAGACCGCGATGTACCCGCGGTTGTTGGCGATTGAGGCCTGGTCAAAAATCGATGAACATTTTTCGGGAATCTGCCGTATAATCGGTTTGTTGCCAACGAAATCGAATGTAAGACTAAAATAGAGGGAGCCGAAACATGAGTTTGACTCGTCGGGATTTCTTGAGAACAGCCGCCGCGGGTGGCGCCGTTGCCACCGCCAATGCCTTGACCGCTGGACGCGCCCTGGCTGATTTCACGCCCACCAAGAGCAAGAAAAAACTGCGTATTCTGATCCTTGGCGGCACGGCTTTTCTGGGTCCAGCGACTATCGAGGTGGCCCGCGCCCGCGGTCATGAAATCACCTTGTTTAATCGCGGCCGCACCAACCAGCACCTGTATCCGGATCTGGAAAAACTGAAGGGCGACCGCTTTGACGACCTGGCCGCCCTGGAGACCGGCGAATGGGACGTGTGCATCGACAACAGCGGCTACATTCCGCGCACGGTCAAGGCCTCGGCCGAGCTGCTCAAGGGTCGGGTCAAACAGTACATCTTTGTTTCGTCGATATCCGTATTTGCAGACTTCAGTGCCCGTGGCCTCGACGAGAAATCCGCGGTGGGCACCATGACCGAAGAAGAGATCAGCGCCGCCAAAGGCATGCGCGATATCACCGGCACCAACTACGGCCCCTTGAAGGCCCTCTGCGAACAGGCCAACACCGAGGTGTTCGGGCGCAACGCCTGCAACATCCGGCCCGGTTTGATTGTGGGGCCGTTGGACCGTTCGGATCGCTTCACCTACTGGCCGGTGCGCGTCAGCCAGGGCGGCGAAGTGCTGGCCCCGGGCACGCCCGAGACCGTGACCCAGGTCATTGATGTGCGCGACTTGGCAGAATTCATTGTCCTGGCCGCCGAAAAGGGTTATGGCGGCACCTACAACGCCACCAGCCCGGCAGAAGAATTGACCATGGGCGAGTTGTTGGAGACCTGCCAGAAGGTCTCGGGTTCCGATGCCACGTTCACCTGGGCCGATGCGGCTTTTCTCGAAGAGCAGGAAGTGGCCGCCTGGTCGGACATGCCTGTGTGGGTGCCGCTGGAAGGCGAAGAGGCTGGACACCCGTTCATCAACGTGAAGAAGGCCGTAGGCGCTGGCCTCACCTTCCGGCCCATTTCCGAGACCGTGCGCGGCACTTTGGATTGGTGGAACACGGTGCCCCAGGAACGCAAAGATAAACCAATGCGGTCGGGATTGACACCGGAGCGGGAAGCAGAAGTTCTGGCTGCCTGGCACGCGAAGGGCGACTAGTCCCTGCTGCCAGGTGGACTAAAAAGGGCCCGCCATTCAGGCGGGCCCTTCACTTTTCTCTGTGGCAGAAAGCCTAGCTCTCTTTCAGGGCCGTCACCAATTCGGTGATGGCTTTCTTCCCGTCGCCGAACATCATCAAGGTGTTGTCCGCCGCGAACAAAGGATTGGGAATGCCCGCAAAACCGGGACTCAGCGAACGCTTGACCACTACTACGGTGCGGGCCTTGTCCACATCGATGATCGGCATGCCAGCGATGGGGCTCTGCGGATCGGTGCGCGCCACGGGATTGACCACGTCGTTGGCCCCGATGACCATGCACACGTCGATCTGCTCGATCTCGGTATTGATGTCGTCCATCTCGCGCAGTTTTTCGTAGGGCACGTCGGCCTCGGCCAGCAGAACGTTCATGTGTCCGGGCATGCGCCCCGCGACCGGATGGATGCCGTATTCCACGTTGATTCCGCGAGCTTCCAACACGTTGCCCATTTCCCGCACGATGTGCTGGGCTTGCGCGACGGCCAACCCATAACCGGGCACGACCAGTACCCGCTGGGCGGTGTCAAACAGCATCGCCACTTCGTCAGGACTGGTGGCCTTGACCCGGCCTCCATAGACATCGTCGGCGCTGGGGCCATCAGCGGTGGGGCCCAGCGAACCAAAGAGAACATTCGCCAACGAACGGTTCATGGCCTTGCACATGATGCGGGTCAGAATGATTCCCGAAGCGCCGACTAATGAACCGGCGATGATCAGCACGTTGTTCATCAGGACAAAACCGGTGGCCGCGGCCGCCAAGCCCGAATAGGAATTCAGCAGCGATATCACAACGGGCATGTCGGCGCCACCAATGGGCAACGTCAGGGTGATGCCCAGGATGCAGGCAGCGGCCACGATGATCCAGTAGGCTATCTGGGCGGTTGGGTCGACAGTCAACCAGCCCACACAACCCAAGGCCCCAAGGCCCACCAAGGCGTTGAAGACTTTCATTCCCGGGAAACCAATTTGCCCGCCAGGTAAGATTTCAGCCAATTTGCCGAAGGCGATCAGTGAGCCGGTCAAGGTGACGGCGCCGATCAAACCACTGAGGCCGGTGGAGACCGTTGTTTGGGCATTCGGTTCGACGGCGATTATGAACGCGGCGCCGGCCACCAGAACACTGGCGCCACCGCCAAAGCCATTGAACAGGGCCACCATTTCCGGCATCTGGGTCATTTGCACGCGGGCTGCGGCAATGCCGCCGATCAGGCCACCGATGACGGCACCCAGCAGGATCCATTGATATGCCAGGCCACCATCAATCAGAGTCGCGACGATCGCCAACAACATGCCCCAGGCACTGGTCAGGTTGCCGCGCACCGCCGTGCGCGGATGGGTCAGGCCCTTGAGCCCGTTGATGAAGAGGATCGCAGCCACCACGTAGGCCAGATTTATCCAACCGGCACTGATTTCAAATCCGTTCACATCATCACCTTTTGTTCTTGAACATGTCGAGCATGCGATGCGTGACCATATAGCCACCGACGACATTGACCATGGCCATGGCCACTGCCGCAGTGCCAAGAATGGTGGCAAGTTTGGGACTATCGGTGCGGGTGCTGATGATCGCGCCGATCAGGGCAATGCCACTGATGGCATTGGAGCCGGACATCAACGGGGTATGCAGGGTCGGCGGCACCTTGGTGATGATTTCAAAACCAATGAAGACCGCGAGGACAAAAACGGTGACTGCGGCAACGAGAGCTTCCATGTACTATTCTCCTTCCGGGGCAGATTCAGTCATAGGCAACGGCGGCAAATTCAACAAGTCGCGCACCCGCGGATGCACCACTTTGCCGTCGCGGCACAGCAACGTGCCGGCGGTGACTTCATCCTCCATGTCGATTTTCAGTTGGCCTTCAGCCAGCAGGGATTTGAGAAACGTCTCGATGTTTTTGGCGAACATCTGGCTGGCGTGGTAGGGCTTGCGCGACACCAGATCTGTCGGGCCCAGGATGGTCACGTCATGGGCGTGAACAACCTCGTTGGCCTGGGTCAGTTCGCAATTGCCTCCGCGCTCGGCGGCCAGATCAACAATGACCGATCCAGACGCCATGGCTTCAACCATGGGCGCGGTCACCAATACCGGTGATTTGCGTCCCGGAATAGCCGCCGTCGTGATCACTACGTCGTTGCGGGCCACGACTTCCAACATTTGTTCCTGCTGGCGCCGAATGAACTCGTCACTTTGTTCCTTGGCGTAGCCGCCTTTATCTTCGGCGCCTTCGGTCTCTAGGTCAAACTCGACAAACTTGGCTCCCACGGACAAAACCTGATCACGCACGGCAGGGCGCACGTCGTAGGCCTCGACCACTGCTCCCAAGCGCTTGGCCGTGGCGATGGCTTGCAAGCCCGCAACCCCCACGCCAACTACAAAGACTTTGGCTGGCGCCACGGTGCCTGCAGCAGTCATCAACATCGGAAACAAACGGGGCAAGTGCGAGGCCGCTTCGAGCACAGCCTGGTATCCGGCGACCGTCGCCATGGAGCTCAGAACATCCATGCTTTGGGCGCGGGTAATGCGTGGCACCATTTCCAGGGAAAAGGCCGTCACGCCCTTTTTGGCCATGGCGCTGGTGGCGGTCGGGTTGCCCAGTGGGTCCTGCATGCCGATGAAGACTTGCCCCGCCTTGGTCTCTTCCAGGCCAGCCTCTTCAGGATTCACACCGGGGCCGTTGATTTGCAGGATGATATCAGCCTGGGCAAAGAGGTGGGTTCGCGAGACGGATTCGGCGCCTTTTTCCATATACTCTTCGGTGGGGTATCCGGCCGCTTCGCCGGCACCCTCTTGCACCCACACCCGCAATCCGGCCTTCACCAAAGGCGAAACCGAGGCGGGTACCAGGGCCACCCGCTTTTCACCGGATCCCATTTCCCGAGCGATGCCAACAATCATGACGTACTCCTGTCTCAAATAATTCGACCTGGCGGCCATATACCAAGACGAGCAAAATGCCCCAATTTGGGGTGCTTTCATCCGGTTAAAATATTGTAAACGGCGTCCGGTCAGGCGTCAATATGAGGGATTTTTGTTCAATCATCCGATCTGTTCCCAATGCTCCGTTTTTAACAAAACAGCCAAAATGAGGCTCTCAAACGCAATTGGGCGCCAAATCTTCACGAGATTTTTGACTATCAGCTCATATTAAGAACATAATCTCACTATTTTATAATTTTTGCGCTGTAGTGTTGAAGTCGGACTCACAATATGGTATCATACGCTAAACCCGTGAGACTTTGCTCATTCTCAAAAGGAGACACCCTTGAAAAAATCACTATTGTTGACCGTGTCCTTGCTGGTTGTTGCCAGCGTTGCAATCGCCGCTGTTGTTGTTTCGGATGACTTCAGCTATGCCGACGGTTCCTTGGTCGGAAACGGTACCTGGTTCAATCACAGTGGCGCTGCTGGTGACTTCATGGTCTCTGGTGGACAAGCTGTCGTGACCCACGGCGCTCCTTCCGAAGACGTGACCCTTCCTTTTGCTGCCACTGGTAGCGAAGATGTTTTCTTCGCCTTTGACTTCTCGGTTGACGACCTGGGCACGCCCTACACCGGCACCGACTTTGAGTACTTCGCTCACTTCAAAGATGATGGCTTTGGTTTCCGCGGCCGCATGGACGTTCAAGCTCCTAACGGTTCCGGCGATTACACCGTTGGTATCTCCTCGACTGGTTCCACCGCTGACGCGACCTGGGCCACCGACATGACCTACGGCGTTGTGTACCACGTCATCGTTCGTTACAGCCAAACTGAGAACTTCGCTCAGATGTGGATCGACGGCACCATGGACACCGACACGGCTATCATCGGTACCGACGAAGCTGATCCTGGCACAATCATCACCGGTTTTGCCCTGCGTCAGTCCGATTCGGACATGAACGAGACCATCCGCGTCGACAACCTCGTCGTTTCCGACGACTGTGCTGATGTTTTCACGACCTGTGGTACGGTTGCTGTTGAAGAGCAGAGCTTCGGTTCGCTCAAGAGCATGTTCCGCTAGATCGCGCCTTACTGTCCTTCAGGACAGAGAGAACCCCCTGCGGCCCCTGGGCTGCAGGGGGTTTTTCGTGGCCAGTTGGTCCCGCCATCAGTACAATATTCGTATGAATTCCACACCAGACTCCGACATCACTCGTCTTCTCCTTGAATTCGACCCCCAGCTCACCCTCGCTCCAGGTTCCCAGGAACGCCTGATGGAACTGGTCTATGCTGAACTGCGCGCCACCGCCCGTGGCCTGATGTCCCGCGAACGCATTGAGCACACCTTGCAACCGACGGCATTGGTTCATGAGGCCTGGCTGAAGATCATCAACCAGGACCGGGTGCAGTGGCAGGACCAGGCCCACTTTCTGGGCATAGCGGCGCGCTGCATGCGTCAGGTACTGGTTGATCACGCCCGGGCTCACGGCGCTGCCAAACGGGGCGGCGATATGCACCAGGTCACTCTGGACGAAGGCGTGCTGGCCGGCGGTACCCATGAGTTGCAATTGCTGGACCTGGACGGATGTCTGAGCCGCCTCAGCGAGCTGGATGCCCGCGCGTCACAGGTCGCTGAGATGCGCATTTTTGGTGGCGCCACCGTGGCGGAAATCGCCCACAATCTGAATGTTTCCAAACGCACCGTTGATGGAGATTGGTCCATGGCTCGCCTCTGGCTGAGCCGTGAACTGGAGGCCCGTTGATGGATCGCGAATTATTCCAACTGGCCAAAGAAATTCTCATCTCCACCCTCGAGCAACCAGCGGACCAACGCGCGCAATACTTGCAACGGGTCTGTGGCGATCGCCCCGAATTGTTGACCGAAG
>JADGEP010000470.1 GCA_016744275.1 Candidatus Krumholzibacteriia bacterium
GTCAGCAGGCCCACGGTCAAGAGAACCGGTACCAGGCCTTTGTTCCAAATTTTAGGTAAAAGCAGGGGGATGAGGCACAGAGAGATGGTCGCCACCAAGCCCATCTTGAAAAGGGCCACGACTTTGGGCAGCACCGGGATGGCTCCCAGCAGGGCTTCGTTCTCATCCCACACGCCAATCGACCGGCTGTACCAGACGGCGCAGGCCATGACGCCGGCGATGCCAACGGTGGCCCAAAGGCCGTTCCAGCGGGTGATGCGGGTGCGGAAATCTCCGACCGGCAGGTTGGCGGCGGTCATGAGGGTGAACATGCCGGCGATGCCGAAGCCGGCAAAGCTGCGGATGAAGAGCGAGGGCCAGAAGGTGGGGTTGAAGAATCCGGTCCAGAAATCCTGGTTCTCCAACCAACCGCCGGTGGTGAGCATGAAGGTGACGATGCCGTTGATGATGAAGAGGCTCATCCAGGCGGCGATGAAGTAGATCCAGCCCACGATTTCGTGGGTGCGGCGGTCCAGTTTTTCCCAGCCATAGTAGTAGACGATGGCTGCGGCGATTTCGACAAAGAAGAAAATCCACTCGATGGCCCAGCCCCACACGTAGCCGTGGATCAGGGCGCTGGTACCGTGGGGCGAAATCAAACCGATGGTGGCCCAGATGCCGACACCGCTGATGGCGCCGAAGACCAAGGTGACGAGCATGAAAAAACGGCTGTGTTTTTTCACGAATTCTCGGGCTTGCGAATCGTTGTCGCGATTGGCGCGGGCTTCAGTCAGCACCAGCCACAAGCCGCCGCCCACGGCAAAGTGGGACACAAAAACATGCAGGATGGAAACGACGGCGATTAACATGCCGGCGCCCATGCCCAATTCCCAGACGGGATAATTCATGTGGTCCTCCCGGATTTCGGTGGCATTTCGTTGGTTCAGGAATCTTAATAAGGGATGCAGAGGCGATCAATCGGTTTCGTGTCGAATATTAGCGCAACATCCGGGGTGATTCCGAGTATTGAACGAAGATTTGATCAACTCAGGAACGAAAGGCATCACAGGATGAATGGATATCGGGGGCTGGCCGCAATTGGGCTGCTGTTGTTTTTGGGGGCCTGTGACAGCGGATCCCGCTATACCGAGATCATTGAAGTGACGCCGATCCTGGACAAATCCGCCATCGCCAATCCGGCCCGGGCTTCGCGCGACCGCAACGCGACCATCCTGGCCTCGTTCCAGACTGTGGGCGACTTGCAGACCATGACCTATTTTGGCGATTTTGATCAAGTCATCGATTTTCAACACCACCAGTTGATGCAGAAGTTCAGCAGCAGCGGCACCAGCGATGGTGCCGGCAACCGCCGCGCGTGTTCGATGTTTGCCCAGCGCACCGGGCGCGACACGGGATTGGTGGGCCGCAACTTCGACAACCGCGAAACCGAGGTTCTGGTGGGGTGGTTCTATCCAACGGGCGGCTACGCTTCGGTGGCGTTGCTGCCATTGGCGGATCTGGGCTACACGCCGGATGACCCTTTCGATGACACCAGTGAACAAAACCGTAAGACGCTGTTATACGCACCTGTTATGGCCATTGAAGGCATGAACGAAAAGGGCGTGACGGTCACTCTGGCGAGCCTGGATCGGCGGGAAGTGACCCAGGACCCGACGCGCGATTCGCGGTTTCTGATTCATCTGGTGCGTGAGATTCTGGACCGGGCCGCCAGCGTGAACGAAGCGGTGTCGATCGCCGAAAAATACAACGTTTTCGACAATGGGGCTGCGGTCATCTCGCACCACATTTTTCTGACCGACCCGCACGCCGGATCGGCGGTGCTGGAGTGGCGCGACGGCATGATGCATCTGGTCAAAGATACCGGGGATTGGCAGGTGGTGACCAACAGCGCGATGTTCGAGACGTCGCAGGAAGAACGGCGGCGCGAATGTGGCCGTTACAATTCGCTGGCCAAGACCATGGACGGGCTGGATGGCCCTTTGACATGGCAGCAAGCCATGGACGCGTTGGCCGCTGCGAAACAGAAGAACAAGACCTACGTGATTGATGGGCAGAAACTGAAAGTCAGCACCCAATGGTCGGCGGTTTTTGATTCGGGCAGCCGAGAAATGTATCTCGCGTTGGGTGGCAATTATCAGACAATTTATCGCTGCGCGGTTGGTGAAGCGGTGGTTGCGAGATAGAAATGGGATCAATTTTGTCGCCCTGGGTGAATTATCTCCGTTAAAGCCTCTCTGTTCGGCCAGAATCTGTCGGTTTGAGCAATCGTCTCCCCCTGCAATTCCCAATTGATGGTAAGATCGGCCCCGTTTCGTCAGGTCGCGAATGAGGGGGTTTGCACCAATTTTAATGGTCGTCCCGCCTGTTCTCGCTTCTTCTCGCCAAACTACGATCCTGGAGGGTTCACCCATGGCAACATTGCGTCTCTATGTCACTTCTATCCTGCTGCTGCTCATCGCCTTGAGCGGCGTGGCCACCGCCAAGGTGGTGCCCGGTTACGAGTACGTGCCCGGCGAGATCATCATCAAATTCAAGGACAACACCAACCCGCAGGAAAAAAGTGGTGTTCTGTCCCAGGTGGGCGGGCGCAAAGTTCGCGACTTCAATGGCATCAAGGCCGAACACTGGCAGGTTGCCACCGCGGTTGAAGAAGCCGTGGCCAAATTGGAAAACGACCCGCGGGTGGAATACGCTCAGCCCAACTATGTGCTGCGTGCGCTGGGCATTCCCAATGACACCCGCTTTGACGATCTGTGGGGCATGCACAAT
>JADGEP010000471.1:0-279 GCA_016744275.1 Candidatus Krumholzibacteriia bacterium
ATCTTCGGCAGCATGATAGGCATCCGGCCGGCGCAACCATTGCGATAAGGTTTTCTTATCCGACATGCTCATCCTCCAATACAATTCGCAATCGGGTCAGGGCCCGATGGCTGCGCACCTTGGCGGCACTCTCATTGATGTCCAGGCGCTCGGCCACCAGGGCGAAGGGCAATTCCTCCAGATAACGCAGGGCCAAGACTTCGCGATCCCAGGAACTCAGCCGCTCCATCGCTTGGCGCACTGTGGCGGCGGTCTCTTTTCGTTCCAGGGTGCGCAATT
>JADGEP010000471.1:289-2757 GCA_016744275.1 Candidatus Krumholzibacteriia bacterium
GCTGATCCACCACCACTTCCAAGGGCGTTTCGCGTTCGTCCCGTTTCTTTTCCCGGTTCACCTGACGCAGGCCTTCGCGCCAGGCGATGCGGTACAACCAGGTCGAGATACGGCTGTCTCCGCGAAAGTCGGGCAGGGCCCGCAGGGCTTTCTGGAACACCCGCGACAGGGCCTCTTCGGGTTCACGCACGCGCATGCGGGCCAGCACGCCGGCCACCAACGGTTCCCATTCATCAAGGAAGCGGGTGGCGCTGCGGCGGTCCAACGGCAAATATCGCGCCGCCGATTCCCGCGCATCGTTCACCGCTGGGCGGTCCGGGTTCTTCATATCGAGTTGGACCCCCCTTCGGGTCGGAAAGTTACGGCAAAATCGAAAAAAACAGTAACCGACTCGCAACGGGGCCGGTCCAACCCCACGAAAAGGCGATCAACGCGACCCGATGCCCTCTATATGCCAGGAGAAGCCCATGATGACATTTTTAGCCCAGACTGACTACAGCAGTGTATTGCCCATGCTCATCCCCATCATCGTCGTGACTCTTTCGATGTGCATCCCCATCGTGGCGATCATCACCGACTACTTTCAGAAAAAAGAACGCATGCGGCTGATCGCCACCGCCATCGAACACGGCGCCAACATCGAGCACCTGAAATTCGACGATCCCGAATCCCGTCCCCACCTGCCCTACCGTGCCGGCATGGTCGCCCTGGCGGTGGGAATGGCCCTGATCGCGGCCGACCGCTACGTCGGCCTGGACTTCGGCAGCTTTCATTTCCCCCTGGCCATCGGGGGCCTGATCACCGCCTTCGTAGGCCTGGCCCTACTGCTCAACGATTGGCTCAACCGGGACCGGTTGGCCCGCGAAGCTGAAGAACCCTCTCCCAGAATCTGACCCAAAAAAAGGGCCCCGGGGTTCACCCGGGGCCCTAAGCGACAACGGAATTTGGCTATTTACCCGCCAGATCCAGGAAAAACGCGTAGCTCAGCGCCTTTTCTTCCAGCCGCCGGAAACGCCCACTCTTACCACCGTGGCCCGCTTCCATGTTGATCTTGAATAACAAAGGATTGTCGTCCGTCTTGACAGCGCGCAGCTTGGCCACCCACTTGGCCGGCTCAAAATACTGAACCTGGCTGTCGTGCAACCCCGTGGTCACCAACATCGCCGGGTAGGCCTGGGCTTCAACCTGATCATAGGGCGAGTAGCTCAACATGTAGTCGTAGTACTCTTTCACGTTGGGGTTGCCCCACTCGTCGTACTCGCCGGTCGTCAGCGGAATCGAATCGTCCAGCATCGTGGTGACTACATCCACAAACGGCACCGCTGCCAGCACGCCTTTCCACAGGTCCGGTGCCATGTTCACCACCGCCCCTACTAGCAATCCACCGGCTGATCCACCGGCGGCAAAGAGGCCCTCGCGCGAGGTGTAATTCTGGGCCACCAGGTATTCGCCGCAGTCGACAAAATCGGTGAAGGTGTTCTTCTTTTTTAGCAGTTTGCCATCTTCATACCAGTGGCGGCCCATCTCCTGGCCACCGCGAATATGAGCAATGGCGTAGACAAAGCCGCGGTCCAAAAGACTCAGGCGGCCGGAATCAAAGCCGGCGTCGATGGCGTAGCCGTAACTGCCGTAAGCGTATAACAATAGCGGCGCGGTGCCGTCAGGCACAAAACCTTTGCGGTACACCAGTGAGACCGGAACCATGGCGCCGTCGCGGGCAGGCACCTGCACGTATTCAGCCACATAGTTGCTGGCGTCAAAATCGCCCAGAATTTCCGTCTGTTTGATGATCGTTTTGGTGCGTGCTTTCATGTCGTAGGCAAAAGTCGTCGACGGCGTGGTCATCGACTCGTAGCCAAAGCGCAAGGTGTCCGTAGCCATCATCAGGTTGGCCGATACCCAGGCCGACCAGGTGGGCTCGCCAAAGTCCAACTGGTGGCTTTCGCTGCCATCCATGGGCACGACGCGCAAGTGACTGAGGCCGCCGAAGCGTTCGCTGACCACGATCCAGTTGTCGAACACTTCCACGTATTCCATCAGAACATCCGGGCGGTGGGCCTCGACCTCACGCCAGTTCGCCAGCCAGGTTTGTTCCAGGCCGCATTCCATCAGGCGGAAGTTTTGGGCGTGCAGGTTGGTGTGCACCAGAAACCGGTCGCCCTGATGCGAGACGTGGTATTCCACATCCCGTTGGCGTGGTTGGAAGACCCGAAATTCACCACTGGGGTTGTCGGCTTCCAGCAAGCGGGTTTCAGTTGTGAGAGTCTGGTCCGAGGTGATAAACAGGTACTTCCCGGACTTGGACCGGCTCACCTGACAGGTGAAAGTATCGTCCTTTTCTTCATAGACCATCACATCGGTGGCCGGATCGGTGCCCAGGGTGTGGCGCCAGATCTGATTCGAGCGCAGCGTTTCGAGATCTTTCTTGCCGTAAAACACGGTGCGGTTGTCGCTGGCCCAGGCCACAT
>JADGEP010000472.1 GCA_016744275.1 Candidatus Krumholzibacteriia bacterium
GTTCTGATGGGTCTTGGGCTCGACCGCACCAATGGTGCGGCCCGATTCTCCAGGCATCCCGTAGAACCGTTCGCCGAACAAGTGGTCACGATAGAAGGAATATACCACAACTCGGAGTTGTTTCCCACCATCGGAATACGCATTTGTGAGGGTTGGGAGGCGATTCAGGATTTCTTTAACACAACCATTGTCAGATCGTCGTCCAGTTCGAGCACTTTGTCGCTATCGGTGCTGTTGGCGGCGTCGCTGCCGGCTGTGGTGTGTTGCCCGACGGCAATCTTGAGGATTTCAACGATTTTCGCCGGCGAATGATGAGCATTGTTGACCACGTTTTCTAGCAAACCGGCAGCACCAAATTCGCGCCCCTGAGAATCTGCCGCTTCGGTGAGGCCGTCCGTGTAGGTGACCAAAATGTCGCCAGCCGCCATGGCCATTCGGGTGCCGGGGTAGGACATTTCCGGCATCATGCCCAAGGGGGCGCCGGCGGGTTTCAGCCATTCCTGTTGGCCGTCGCTGCGGCGCAACAGAGGTGGGTTGTGACCGGCGTTGGCGTAGTGCAGTTGGTGGCCATCAGGGCTAATCACGCCCAGAAAGAGGGTGGCGAATCGCTCGTCGTCAGTGCTTTCAAACAAGGCCCGGTTGGCGGCGCCCAGTAATTTGCCGGGGTCGTCGGTCACCTTGGCCAGTGCCCGCAAGCTGGCCTGGATGGTGCTGGCCAACAGGGCCGCTGGGATGCCCTTGCCGGAGACATCAGCGATGACCACACCACGGCTGCCCGAAGCGAAGGTGAGAAAATCGTAGGTGTCTCCGCTGACGGCTCGGCTGGGATGATTGATGGCCGCCATTTCGAAGCCTGGAATATGCGGCACAAATTGAGGCAGGATCTGTTGCTGGATGGCACGCGCGGCCTGCATCTGGTTTTCAAGATTCTCTTTGACCAGAGCGGCGTCCAGGCCTTCAAGACCCACGCGGGCGACTTCTTGTCGCGACACTTCCAGAGCCTCCATGAACAGATTCTCAGGCACACTCAGTCCGATCAGCCGGGACATCTCCTGCACCTGATGATCAACGTCGGCTGCCAGCTTGTTCAGCGTGGCATCGTCGAGGTTCAGCAGGGCGCCCAGGTCCTTCATTCTGGTGGTGGGATTGTAGTCTCCACTTTCGCCGTAGCCGATGGCGCGGGCGGTGGTGATGGCATCGCGCAGGATGTCAATCAGGGCCGTTGCCTCGGCCGAAATTTCATCCGCTTCAAAGCTTTCGGGGTAAAACTCAATGGCTTCGGCGAACACCCGGGGCAAATGCCATTCTTTCAGGATGCGCGCGCCCAATTCCCCGTGGTGGAAATCCAGCACCCGCATTTCAGCCTCGGCCAAAGAGACGTTTTGCTGCCGGGCAAAATCGATCACGGCGTGGAATTCCTGTCCGGTATGCTGAGTCAGCGAAGTAACACCCAAGCCATGGAGGATGCCCACGACCCAGGCATCTTCGTGATTGCAGCTCCCTCGGTGCAGGGCCAGACCCTGAGCGCAACTGGCCGTCGCCAGGCTGTATTGCCAATAGGCTTTGAGGTCGAGGTCGGATGCAGTCTCTGCCGCCGGGGCCATGTCGTGCATGCCCATCAACAGGGCCACATTGCGCACGCGGCCTATGCCAAGGCGAACCAGGGCGCCTCTGAGATCCTTGATTTCCTGACCGTGAAAAAGAGCGGCGCTATTGGCCAAAGCCAAAAAACGCATCGTCAGCACATTGTCGCTGAGAATCAAACGGGTGAGGGCCCTGAGATCACAATGGGGGTCGGACGCGAGGCTGACCACTTGGGCCGCCAGGGTGGGCAAACTGTCCAATTCGGCGACCAGTTTGCTCACGAAAAATTTTGTGCGGTTTTCCATTCCAGAGGAATCGGCCGCCATTGACTGGGGTTAAGGGAATCTTCAGCGCCGCTCGGGGCATTGTGCTATTTGACCAAGGCGATTTTACCGCTGGCGCGGGGCAGTCCGGCGATGTCGATGGCATAGAGATAGGTGCCGGCTGCAGCGGGTCGGCCATGAATGTCCTGTCCCAGCCAGACAACCCCATTGGCACCTTGCTGGCCGGCAAAGGAGCCACTGCGCCAGACCAACTGTCCCCGCAGATCATGCACTCTGATTTCGCAACTTTGTGCGTGGGCCAGGTCAAAACTGATGGTCGTGCGCGGATTAAAAGGGTTGGGGAATGCCCCGTGGCGTGTGGGGCGCAGGGAGGGGGCGCCATCACTCACATTGGTGGGGTCAACGACTTCCACAATTTCGTCTATTGTAATGTGCCCCATGGTGCCGGTTTCCTGGTCCACGATCTTCACGTAGCAAGTCCGGCCCTGATGGGGCGTCAGGTCCCACTCGCGCGGCGTCATGGTCGCATTGTTGCCGCCGGTTTCGCTGTACAGGATGGTGTCGTCAGCGTCATCGACCAGGGCCACATAGCACGTCGCCGGATAATCGCCCCCGCCAACCAACAGGGTCATGCGATCACCGGTGATGGGGAAGCGGTAGGTTTCGGCAATGCCAGTGGTGGGATCACCCAGCATGGTTCCTGGCGAGCCACGCCCCGACAATGGGCCTTGATGGTATTCCTTGCTGCCATAATAGCCATGGCCGACCAGACCGACGCTCGGCTCTCCCCGCCAGACGGGGTTGTCGCCAAAGGTGGGGTTGGCCAAATTGACGGTTCCCGAGTGCACCACCCAGTTTTCATCCATGGGATGAGGCCGGTGCAGGGA
>JADGEP010000473.1 GCA_016744275.1 Candidatus Krumholzibacteriia bacterium
AATCGCCACTGGCATTGGGGCGACGGCGATCACGGGCAGTCCGGTGGCCGGAATTGCAGCCGCCGACATGTATGATCGCGCCAGCAAGACGAACATCACCCTGGCCCAGGAAACCGCTGGCAACGAGGCCGTCTGGGCCTGGGCCCTGGGTAAACTCCAGCAAGCCAAAATGGCTCCTGGACTGTAGCGCACACTGCTCGTTGTGCCGTTGTTAGTTATGCAGCTGTCAGCTGTCAGTTGTGCAGTTGTGACGGACAATCAAAATCGAGGATTCCCGGAATAAACGGGTGCACCGCTTTGCGGAAACTCAATCGACACGGGACCACGATCTCTCCCGAAGAATTGCTGAGAGATCGGGTCCATGTGCGCCGGAATCGGGCCGAGCCCTCGGCCGATGCTTTGGCTTGCTGCATCATCCTGAATAGTCCCCAGTAACCCGGTTTTTCAATGACTATCACGCTGTTTTCGTCGGTCAATTGCACCCGAATGCTGGCATCGGGTTCTGCCGGGGGCCAGACGAAATTCTGCGGCGGTTCGGAGCCGCCTCCGAAGCCCAGCTTTTGCTCTCCCACCGTGAAGAATGTGCGCGATACCCACAGGTTTTCACGCCCCGAAACTCGCGCCTGTTCAGGTGTCAGGGTGAAGCCAAAGTGAGGGTTGTTTTCCCCGGAAGCGAAAAACGCCGATTGGATCTGGTCGCCTTTGAACAAGGCGGCGACGGCGCCTGCGGTCAACTGGAGCCCGTTGTCGTAAATCCGGCGCGGTGCAAAGGACCGTTGATCGATGTAGGGCGCCAGATGTGTGCCGACAAATTCACTCAAGACGCCACTGCCTCCAAAGAAGTCGCCAAAGTCACCAACGGCCACTTCCTTCTCCGCACTGACTGAGAACGGATACTTGGCTTTCAGGTCGCTATTGAAAGGCGAGTAGACCGTTTCTTCCCACAGATCATCAAGATGGCGTTCGGTGTCGCGCAGGAAGGCTTGCCAGGCGTGCAGGCCCGGCAGGCGCAGCACCGATTCAAAGGCCTGGTTGCTGCCTTGCTGACCACCGATATCGGTGTTGTAGGAGCGCAGGGAAGCAAATGACATGAACTGCCCGATGATGCTGTCATCAGAGCGTCCCGCTTCGATCACCGCCCGGGTGAAGGCGGCGGCGTTTTGTTGAGCGGCTCGGCCCTGATCCTGTTCTTCCAGTTTGTTGTCCATCGCTTCGATCAAGGCGATGAGCTCATCCTGGGGAAGGTTCTCGTCTCCGTGCTTTTGGTTTTTCTGATAGGCATGCAGGGCCGCAAACGAATTCGTGATGCGGTTCAAGGTGTTGAGCACTTCAGGGTCGGCAATGTCACCTTCCTGGCCGAGGGTGAGATTGTGTTCGGCCTGTTCCAGAAGCTGTTGGTAGGGGGATTCGTCGGAACGCAGGTTGCGCAACAGGGCCCGGGCGCTGCTCATGTCCGAGGGCTTGACCAGTTCGATAGCCGCCAGGAAATGCTGCCAATGTTGCACGTAGTCTTCGGCGTACAGATTCAGTAATTCTGTTTTCAGGATGGCCTTCTGGTCCATCATGTGCTGCGGCAACAACCAGGCATCCCTGGCCAAATTCGTATCGATGTTGCCCAACGTATTGCTGATTTCCTCATCCCACCCGCTGCGGGTGAAACTGGCCGGCACTTCGTTGGTCATCGCGGGGGTGAGTTTGTCCTGCAGCTTCAACATCGTGCTGGCCTGGGGTAACTTGCCCAGGTTGAAGCGCAGATCTCGGCGCTTATCGTTGGCGTTGGCAATGACCCGGCGGTAGTAGTCGTTGGGAGTCCAAAACTCGGAAATATAACTGTCTGCATTGGCGACAACCTGGCTCTCCATCTGCAGCTTTTCGTTGCTGTGGACTTCCATCTCTTCAGCATGGGACATGGCAAAGGCCAGATGACGCTGCAGGCGTTCGAGACTGGCTTCGGAAAAGCGGCCGTCCTCGGCGCTTTCGGTCAGGACCGATTGCAGCACTTCTGTCACGAGGGTCGAATCCCCACGGGTGGGGGCAAATAGCATCCGGTAGGCCTGATACCGTTTGTAGTACTCAGGAAATTCAGAGGTCAGGGGGCGGTTCTTGAGCAACCACAATTCCAACTCTTTCACATACGGCTCTGATAAGACATCAGTCAGGCGCTGCAGGTAGAGTTCCCGCGCGGCAAGATTGACACTTTCGCCACGATTGAGTCCCATCCACATCACTTGGGAAAGGCCCTGTCCGGCATGATCGAGTTTTTCCAGCTGCAGGCGCAAGGGGTCGAGCTTGGCCAGTTGTTCATCAACCAGAGGCACGCGGTCATTGTGTTCCGCCAAAACGGCGGTGGTGGCGCCGCGGGCGCGGTCTTCGGTCTGGCTGATCAGGTACTGGCTCCGCCCAAAGGAAACGGCCAGATTGACGATCAATCCCGCCAGGACCACCAGGGCTGCGACCTGGGCCATACGCCGAGCCATCAGGGTGCGGCGTGCTGCGCCGCGGGTTGGGCGCGCGATGTCGCGGTCGGGAACGAGAACCTTGCGGAAGAAGCCGCGCAAAAACAGGGGGCGATCCGGGCTGGCCTGAGCCAGGGTGGGCGAAGGCAGGCCCAATATGCGGTTCATATCGTGCACGACCTTGTCGGACACTTCGCCTCCACCACCTGCGCTGGAAAAGTAGAATCCGCGCAACAGGATGTTTCGGCCGTAGGCGTTGGGTTCACACAGAATGCGTACAAATCGCTGCAGGTT
>JADGEP010000474.1 GCA_016744275.1 Candidatus Krumholzibacteriia bacterium
GCCGCCTATGGCGCCTGGTTGCCCGCTGGCCCGGTAGTCGTGGGCCGCGATAGCCGCGTTTCCGGTCCCATGGTTTTTGATGCGGTGGCCGCCGCGCTGGCCTCCACCGGACATGACGTCTGGGATATTGGCATCGCCACGACCCCGACGACCGAGGTGGCGGTGCAGGAGAGTGAAGCGGTGGGCGGGATCATCATCACCGCCAGTCACAATCCGGCTGAGTGGAACGCCATGAAATTCCTGCAGGGAAATGGCCTGTTTCTGACCGCGGCCCAAAACCGCGAAGTGCGTCAACGCTACGAAGACGGCAGTGGCCACGTGGCCTACGATCAGTTGGGTGCCGTCAGCGAACGCAGCGGTGCCGACGAACAGCATCTCGAAGCCATCGCCCGCTTGCCCTGGCTGGATGTGGATCACATCCGGAGTGCGAATCTGCACGCCGTCGTGGACGCTGTCGAAGGGGCTGGGGGCAGCATCGTGCCGCGCTTGTTGGAGAATCTGGGAGTGCGTTGCACCCCGTTGTATTGCGAAATGTCCGGCCGTTTTCCCCACGACCCTGAGCCCACGCCGGCCCACTTGAAAGATCTTTGTGCCGAGGTGAAAGCCGCCGGAGCCGATTTTGGTTTTGCAGTGGACCCTGACGTTGACCGCCTCGCACTGGTGGACAAATCCGGTCGGGCTCTCAGCGAAGAATACACCCTGGCCTTGGCGGCGGATTTCCTGTTGGCCAAGACGCCCGGTCCGATGGCTGTGAACCTGTCAACCACCGGACTGATTGAAAAGGTGGCCGCTGGTCACGATTGCCGGGTTTTTCGCACACCGGTGGGCGAGGCCAACGTCGTGGAAACTATTCTGGCCGAAGACTGTATTCTTGGCGGCGAAGGCAATGGCGGAGTCATCTATCCGACCATTCACGCTGGCCGCGACGCCCTGGTGGGCATTGCGATGTTGGCCCAGGCGGTGGCCGAAAGTGGCCAGACCCTGGGCGCCATGGCCGATGCGCTGCCTCCGGTGGTCATGGTCAAAACCAAAGTTGGCAGTGATGAATTGCCTGAGGGCGATGAACTGGTCCAGGTGCTGAAGGCGCTGGGGCCGGGCGAAATCGATGAACGAGATGGTTTAAAGTGGGTCGGAACCGACGGTTGGGTGCATGTCAGGCCTTCCAATACGGAGCCGGTCGTGCGCATCATCGCCGAGGCTCAAGATGAGGCCGCGGCGGTCGAAATGATCAACAAGGTAAAGAGTTAACCGCGGGAGTCGGCTGGCGCCGTCTTGTTCCGCTGGATTCAAATAAGGAGCACCGCATGTGTGGCATCGTTGGCGTTGTTGGAAACCCTAACGCGACTTCCATCCTGATCGAAGGCCTGAAACACCTGGAATACCGCGGCTATGACAGCGCGGGTATTGCCGTGCTTTCGGCTGACGGGCAGCAGGTCGTCAAGGAGAAGGGCAAGATCCGCAACCTGGAGGCGGCTGTCGATTGGGACAGCATCAAGGGCACATGCGGAATCGGTCACACGCGCTGGGCCACTCATGGGGCGCCCAACCAGATCAACGCCCATCCTCATCAGGCCGGTAAAGTGGCCTTGGTGCACAACGGGATCATTGAAAACCACACCGCGCTGAAAGTTCAGCTGAGCAAGAATGGGCATCATTTTCTATCCGATACCGACACCGAGGTTTTGGCCCACCTGATCGAAGATTTTTACGACGGTGACCTGGTGCACGCCGTGCAACTGGCCCTCGGTGTCGTCGAAGGCGCCTTCGGCATTGCGGTGACCCATGTCGACGAACCGGATCTGATTGTCGGCGCTCGCCGTGGCAGCCCGCTTGTTGTTGGTGTCGGTGACGGCATGAACTACCTGGGCAGTGATGTGGCGGCCATCATGGAGCACACCCGTCAGGTGATCTACCTGGATGATGGTGAAATGGTGACGCTGAAGCCCGAAGGCATCAACATCACCACCATCAGCAACGAACAGGTGCAGAAGGAAATTCAGGAAATCACCTGGGATCTGGGCCAAATCCAAAAGGGCGGCTATGAGCACTTCATGCTCAAGGAAATCTTCGAGCAGCCCCAGACCATCCGCGACTCGTTCCGCGGCCGAATTTTAGCCGAATCCGGCGATGTGAAGCTGGGCGGCATCGAACTGAACGAATGGGAACTGCGCAATATTCGGCGGATCGTCATCCTGGCCTGCGGCACTTCGTGGCACGCAGGCTTGGTGGGCGAATACCTGCTCGAGGAATACGCACGGGTGCCGGTTGAAGTCGAGTACGCCTCGGAATTCCGTTACCGCAAGCCGATCATCGAGCCGGGAACGTTGTGTTTGGTGATGAGCCAAAGTGGTGAAACCATCGATACGCTCGAGGCCATGCGCGAGGCCAAGCGCCAGGGCGCCAAAGTGCTGGGCATCACCAACGTGGTGGGCTCGACCATCGCCCGCGAGAGCGAGTGCGGCGTCTATATTCACGCCGGGCCGGAAATTGGCGTGGCGTCGACCAAGGCGTTCACCAGCCAGGTGACTATCCTGGGCTTGATCACGATTTTGCTGGGGCGGCGCAGCCACTTGAGCCAGGAACGTGGCATCGAGATGTTGCAGGAATTGGAGAAGCTGCCGGCGCTGGTGCAGAAGGTGCTCGATCAATCCGATGCCATCAAGGAGATCGCCAAGGTTTACGCCGACCATACCAATTGCCTGTACCTCGGCCGGGGCGTGAAC
>JADGEP010000475.1 GCA_016744275.1 Candidatus Krumholzibacteriia bacterium
CGCAAATTCAGCCTCACCGAGGCCATTGGGCGTCAGGCTGGTGGCGCCCTCAAGGGAGCCTCGCCGGTGACGGCAGCCCAACAAATGGTGCTGCAAATTGAAGAGATCCTGGCGGTGGAATTGCCCGATAGCGAAGGCTCTCTCACCCGCACCATCGTCACCCACCTGGAGGGCAACCCGCCCCTGCTGGCCCGCCATTTTGGCCACCCGCGGCAGGCCTTGCTCGAGTTTCTCGACGAATTGCTGGCTTCAGGCGCCCGGCTTGAGGCCTTCGTGCGCCAGACCGACGCCCGCTGGGGACGTGACTACGCCGAGCGCCCCCATTTTGAACGAGACGGAAGGCCGCCCCACGCCGACGATCCTTACACCATCGCCAGCGTGCGTGGGCTCCTGAAGTGCGTGCAGAGTCGGCTCAAGGCCTAGGGGTTCAATCCACCAACGACCAAGGCGCCTGAGCCAGAATACTGGCGATTTGTTCGGCCCCCTCGCCCCCGCGCACCGTCCCGTCTTTTTCCACCACGAAGCCGTCTTTGCCACGCATTTTCCAGTTGCCGGCGTCCAGGAAAAGCCGCGGCTTGATCACGTGCGGCGCGCCAACCTCAGGACAGAAGGTGGTGCAGTTGCCGCAGTCGTTGCACAGTTCAGCCAATACCAGATATTGCGCCTTGGCTTCCAGGCCTTCCATCTCCGACGACGGCACCGACAAAAAGGCGTTGTTCGGACACACCGTCACGCAGTTGGTGCAGGCCACGCAGTCGAACATCTCCAGTTGGTGGTCCACTTCGCGCAGGGCCTTGCCGGTTTTGGGCAAGGCATAGCGCGCGTACCCCTCGGGCGTTGCCAAATCGGCCACCCGATGGGCCACCGCATCGTTGTGCCCGGCGGCAAGCGCAGCCTTGGCCGCCGCCGCTTGCCATCCCGCCAAATCGGCCGCGCCAGCCTCGCCCATGGCCCGCGAAAGTTTGCGCAGGCCCTGGGTCATGCGGCCGTAGCCACCGGGCTTCAACAGGTCACTGCAGATCGTCACCGGCGCCAAACCCAACGCCACCGCCTCGGCCACATTGTCCTTGTCGATGCCAGCGCTGAAGGCCACGGGAACAGGCCCGTCCTGTCCGGCAATTCGCAGTTGCCCAGGCAGGGCCTCATGCAGGCGCTCCAGGAGCGTCATCGCCATCAGATGCAAGGGTTTACCACTGAGATACATATTGTCGCCGGGCATCACGCTGCGGGTGTTTTTGACCACCAGCGTATTGGTCAATTTCAGGCCAAACTCGCGCCCCCGGGCGGCGGCAAAATCGCGCAAACGGCCGATCATGGCCAGGGCGCGGTCAAATTTTAGATCCGCCGCAAAAGCTGCCGGATCCAGCTCCACCTCGTCGTGCCCCAGGCGGTCGTGCAGGATTTCACTGACGGTGTCAATGCCCAGCAGGGTCGGGTTCAGCTTTACAGTCACGTCCAGATCGTAGGTCGACATCATGTGTTCCACGATGCCCTCGATTTCATCCGGCGGACAGCCGTGAAAAGTGCTCAACGTCACGTGCTGAAACAGGCGGGTGGCCACCGGCACGTCCCGCTGGTCGGCGAAGGCGGCAGGGATTTCAGCGCGCAATTTTTCCAGGGCCGGCCCCACATCCAACATGCCTCGGATGAAGGCGTCCATGGTCGGTGATTGGATGCCCGCCAGGTCGTAGCCCACGCTCATCTCAAAAGCATAGTCGCCTGTTTCGCCCAAAAATTCGCGCAGCGGTTCCCACTGGCGCAGCACCGCCAGCATCAGCCAGGCCTTGGTGTATTCGGCCAAGGATTCGGTCAGGGTCAGTTCCTGGCTCCACTCGATATTGTAGCCCACATTCTGCATATCGATGCAGGGCCGTTCGATGTCCAATTCATCCAGCACCTGCACGGTTTTCAACTCAAACGTGCGCGCACCGCCCAACCAGGAAAGCACGATGTTTTCCGCCAACTGGGTGTGCGGGCCAGCCGCCGGACCCACCGGTGTGGCCACCTGATGACCACCCAGAGTGCAGCTCAGATCGGCTTTGGGATCCTGCTTGAAGAAGCGCCGACCTTGCAGGCCATAAATTTCGCGTTTGGCGGTCCACTCCCGCTCAACGCGTTCCAAGAGGGTCGCCAAAGGCCAAGGGTGCAAGGCGGGCATGCGTTCAGTCATGATCTCTCCCCAAAAATTTCAGATGGCAAACAGGTCCGTCAAAGCGGACATGGTGTCGATCAAATGGTCGGGTTCAGCCGCAGCCACGATCGCCGGATCGACCAGGCCAAAAGTGCAGCCCACCGAGATGGCGCCAAAGGCCTTCGCGGCGTGTACGTCATTGGGACTGTCACCCACCATGACCACCCGGCCCGGCTCCACTTTCAGTCCCTCCAAGGCGCAGGCCAGATGCACCGGATCCGGTTTGCGGGCCGGTGTTTCGTCCCCGCCGACGATGCGGCCGAAGCGACCTTCAAGGCCCAATCCGGCCAGGATGCGGTTGGTGAAATCCCGCGGTTTGTTGGTCGCCACCTGTAAAGGCAGCAATCGAAGGTGGTCCAACATCTCCACTACGCCCGGATACAGACAGGTGTGGTCCAACAGATGCTCAGCGTAGTGTTTCTGAAAAACACCCAACGCCTCTTGCAATTGGGCAGGCTCGAACGCCCGACCGCCATGGCCCAGAGACCGCTCCAGCAACTTGACTACCCCGTCGCCCACATAGGACTGGGC
>JADGEP010000476.1 GCA_016744275.1 Candidatus Krumholzibacteriia bacterium
CACGACCCTCGCTTCCACTTTCAGTCCACACTCGGCGCAAAGATGCGGAGCATCACACCACTGCACCCCTGCTTCAAGCTTACCAGCGGCGGTCCAGGAACACTCAAAAGGCGCGGCGCCGCACATGGCGCAACGTTCGGGATAGATGAGATCCAGCACCGACCGCGCGGCGGTGCGCACGCCGACCCACGCGCCGTCGGCCATCGCTCTGACTGTCCCAGAATTGTTCATCGAAATCTCGTTCTCCGGGAGGAGAATCAGGTCAGGGCATCACGCATTGCCGGCCAGGGCACGGGTGGCCCGCACCACCAAGCGAAACTCAGTCCACCTTGCATCAACAGCACGGGCAATCCATCGAGGAATTCGAATCCCAACGGAGCGTCTTCATCGGGCCGCTGATCGCCATAGCGCAGATCCAAGAGAATGGCCTGTCGCTCACTCGCAGCGATCGGCAAGTACGGACTGCATGAGACGCCACCACCGAGGCAGCTGATCCACAACGACGACTCCGTCAATGGCGGTTCGGGTTCACCATCCAGGCCACCAACGATGATCTCTGCCTCAGTCTCTCGCCCTTTGAGCCAGGTGCGAATCGCCTGCTGCCCGGCTGCCGAGCGGTTGCGGATTTCAATTTTTGGCACTCCCCAGCGCAACATCGCATCGATGGCCGCCCGGCCCGATCCACCCGCACCCAGGACCACGACCCGCTGCGGACGTTCTTCGTCGCGCCAACTCTGCGTCACAACCGTCAAAATGCCGCCGCTATCGGTGTTGTGTCCCAGCCATTTTCCGTCTTCCACCTTCACGGTATTGACGGCGCCCAGATCCCGCGCCTGGTCGGTCCGGCCGTCGCAAAGTGCCGCGACTGCTTCCTTATGGGGCGCGGTCACGTTGAAGCCAAGCAGGTGCTGGCCTTCCGGCCCTTCCTTCAGCCGGCGCAATTGCCCGGCCTGGATGCGCACCGGATGGTAGTGGGCTTCGAGTTCCCTTTCCATCAGGGCGGCGTTCTGCATCGCCGGCGAAAGGCTGTGGGCGATCGGGTCGCCCAACACGGCATAGAATGGGCTCGTCGGCGTCCAGGGCTCACCGGCACGGCGCCAGCCATCGGCATCCAATTCCAAGACGTCAAACACGCGCTTCCTCCTGCGGGTGGGTCAAATTCCTGGCCATCACCATCACGGCCAGGCCGGCAAACATCAGCCCCATGCTGATCCATTGATTGTTGCTCCAGCCCAGGGCCAGCAATTGCTCCGGTTCGTAGTAGCGGGAAAAATCCACCGCAAATCGGCTCACGCCATACAGCAAAAGGAAGCGCCCGAAAGTGGCCCCCCGGTAATACCAGGTTTTTTCCAGAATCAGGACCAGGGCAAATGCCACAAATCCGGCCGCCGAAGAATACAACTGGGCCGGATGCACCGCCACGTGCCCGAACTGCAGGCTGGAGGGGGCATCGATGGGGAAGGTGATCGCGCAGCCGATGTCACTCGGGTGCCCAAAACAGCATCCGGCCAGGAAGCAGCCAATGCGGCTGAACCCAACGCCCAGCAGAACCCCGGGCGCAAAAATATCAGCCATGACCAAAAACGGAATGCCCCGACGCCTGGCCATGATGTACACCACCGTCGTCGACAGGATGATGCCGCCGTATAGCGTCAGTCCCCCATCCCAGATATAGAAGGCCCGGTACCAGGGATGAAAATCGCCCAGGTGAGTCATCACGAAGAACAGCCGCACGCCGACAATGCCAGACACGAGCATGCCAAAAACCATGTCCGTGATGTGCTCGGAGCTGACTCCGTGCACCCGGCCGCGGCGTATGCTCAACCACATGCCGATGCCGAAGCTGAAGGCCAGCATGAAGCCGTAACTCTTGATGAAACCGAATATCTCGGGATACATAACTACTCCAGGGATCCGCGCGAGCGAGATCGGGTCAATCGTCGAAGGTGCGCGAACTGACGTTCAGCAACAATCCCAGCAATACCGAACTGATCAAAAGGTTGGAGCCGCCGTAACTGATCAAAGGCAAGGGCAAACCCGTCACCGGCAGCAGGCCCGTGGTGATCGCGACATTCACCACCACATGGAAAACAAAGTACGTCACGATTCCAATGGCCAGCAATCGCTGGAACGGCTGCCGAGCCACCGCCGCCACATTCAGGCCACGCATGATGATCACCAGGAACAGCCCCAGCAGGACAACGGTTCCGAAGAACCCCAATTCTTCACCCACCACCGAAAAGATGAAGTCGGTGTGGCGTTCCGGCAAAAAGGCCAACCCCTTTTGAGTACCCTGCAGGTAGTGCGTGCCAAACAACCCACCTGAACCGATGGCCACCTTGGACTGAATGGCCTGATAACCGCTGCCGAAGGCATCCCGACTGGGATCAAAGAAAGTCAGGATACGTTCCTGTTGGTAGCCCTGCAGCTTCTCCCAGAAGAACGGAATACCAATTCCAGTGGCGACATTCAAAGCCAGCAGAATCACTTTGGCCACGATGCTCCAGCGCACCAGGTAGAGCACGCCCACCAGGACCAGAATGTACCCGCCCCAGGGCCAGGCCTGCTGCGCGACCGATTCGGAATAAAACATGATCACCGCGCTGATCACCGCGCTGGCCGCACCCAGCAGCAGAATACCGGGAATCCCATACCAGAAAATCATGCCCACCCAAACGGCCACAAATACCAGGCTCGTGCCCAGGT
>JADGEP010000477.1 GCA_016744275.1 Candidatus Krumholzibacteriia bacterium
GGACTATATGGACGACGGGTTCGACGCGGGCGAGGACCCGGAGCCTCGTTTTGTGCCCTTGCAAGCCCAAGAGGGCGACTACGCCTTGTTTCTGCACAAGGCGGCGGTGGAAATCACCTTTGAGGGCAAGAGCTACCTGATCGTGCCCAATGGGGCGGTGCTGGTTCTGGTGCGCGAAGGCTTTGAAGCCAGCCACGAGGCCTGGGATGGTGGCAATACCAACTAGGGAGAAACGTTTTGCGTCATATCTGTTTGGTGATCAGTGTTTTGTTTTTGGGTTGCGCCGGGAGCGGTGATGAAATGGTGGACAAGCGGCAAGAAAATACGGCCCCGGGTTTGCGTTCGCAGGTCACTGTGGATAGGGATCACGTCGCTGCGGGTGAGACCTTGGTCGTGAACCTGTCCGTTACCAACGAACGTGAGGTGGCTCAGTTCGTGCAGTTCACATCCGGCTGTTTGTATGGGTTTGGGATTTGGCATGAAGATGGCGAATTGGTGGCTCCGCCGCCGCTCATGTGCACCATGAACGCACCGGTGGTTGAGTACGGGCCCGGTGAAATTGTCGCACGCGAGTTCAAATGGACTTGGGATGGCCGCTCCCCGGCGCCGGGTGTTTATTCCCTGAAGGCGGGTCTGGGTCCGCGTGGGGAAAGAGATTCATCGGCGGCCGTCGAAATTCGACTGGGTGTTCAGTAGATTCAGACTTGTCATCTGATTTCGCACAAAACAGGGGGAAGCCATGAGAAGAATCCTGATCCTTTTGACCGTGCTCTTGTTGTTCGTTGCCACCGGGTGCAGTGAGGATACAACGAACCCAGTCGTGACCCCATTTGCGCTCAATCTCATTGTGACTGATGCAGCGGGAGAGCGCCTGGAAGGCATTGAAGTGCGGGCGCACGTGCAGATTCCCGGCTTCAATCCCAATGCGAACAAAGCGCTCACGAAGATTCCCTTTTTCCTGCATGAAACCTGCGATGTGATGCTGAATATTTATGACGTGGAGAGCCGCCTCATCAAGACGAC
This sequence comes from Candidatus Krumholzibacteriia bacterium, assembly GCA_016744275.1. Lineage (GTDB taxonomy): Bacteria > Krumholzibacteriota > Krumholzibacteriia > LZORAL124-64-63 > LZORAL124-64-63 > JAGRNP01. Next base: position 1,024 of record JADGEP010000477.1, read on the forward strand.
CTTAATCGAAGACGCTCGCGGCGGTTTCCATGAATGGGCTGCCGTTGTTGAAGAGGACGGCGTGCCTTTGACTGGTACTGGGTTGTATAGGTACGAATTGGTGGCTTCGGTTGATGGTACGGAAACGTTCCGGGACAGCAAAACCATGACCGTGTACGACTCGATGGATTCTGATCAGCAACCGGTATTGGGGCTGACGGACGCCCAGGGTCGCATCAGTTACACGGATCAGACGCGGTTCCCGTTCCTGTACGAGAAGGGCCCGCAGCCGGGCTTGGATGAAAATGGCGAATCCGTGGGCAGCTTCGATTTCAGTGACATGGTCGCCTTCACGTTGGTCAATACCCACGCCAATACGAATCAAAGCGTGGTGGTTGAAGCGGTGGTGCGGCCGGAGTTGAACATCATCACCTTGGTTTGGGATGAGTCCCTTTTACAAAAAGCGACCGAGTGGCCAGACACCATTGGGCCGGTAGGCATCGCCTCCATAACCGATCCGCTGCCGACCGAAAGCTCCCTTGAACAGAACTATCCCAATCCGTTCAACTGAGCCAAGCCCAAACGAACGAAAGCGGCCTGCACCCTGGAGGATGCAGGCCGCTTTTTCAGGCAACACGTGTCAATATTACCGATAGTCTTTTGGCGCCGGATACATCTCATCCCACCAATCGGGCCGCTCCTTCAGGAACTTCGCAAAGTAGGCCATGATGGTATCGTTCCAGATGATGCGCTGTTCGTGGTCCAGGATGTGGTGATCCTGGCCAACGATCTGCACGTATTCGACTTCCTTGCCCAGCATTTTCAGGGCCGTGAACAGTTGGTCGCTTTCGCCCTTGGGCACGTTCACGTCCGAGTCGCCGTGCACCAGCAGCAGCGGCGTGGTGATCTTATCGGCGTGAAAAATGGGGCTCTGCTCGATGAACAGTTCGCGGTCGGCCCAGGGGAAAGATCCGGCCAGGGCGCGGGCACCGTAGGCGTAACCCCAGAGGCCTTCGCCCCAGTAACTGCTGATGTCCGAGATGCCCGCATGGCTGACCGCCGCAGCGAACAAGTCGGTCTGGGTGATGATGTATTCGGTCAGGAAGCCACCATAGCTGGCGCCCATGCAACCGACTTTGGTCGCATCGGCAAATGGGTGGGCCGCCAGGAATTTTTGCGTGCCTTCGATGACCTCGGGCGCCGTCAGAATGCCCCAATCGTTCACGTGGCGAGCGGCAAATTCCTGTCCATAACCGGTGGCGCCGCTGGGGTTGGGCACGTACACGAGGTAGTCTTGCCCGGCCCAGATGTTCTTCGGATAGCGTCCGCCAAAATCGCGGGTGATGGGGCTGGTGCCGCCATAATAATAGACGATGACGGGGTATTTGCGGGCCGGGTCAAAGCCGGGCGGGTAAAAGACGAAGCCGTCCATCTGCATGCCCTTGCCCAGGGGGGCAACCCAGTTTTCGACCTTGCCGAAGACGACATCCCGGTACCAGGCGCTGCCTGGGTCGAGCAGCAGGCTGGACTTGTTCTTTTTCAGATCGACCGTGCGCACGGTGTTGGGCGAGGTGGCGCCCGAGCCGCGGGTGACAGCCATCCGGGCGTTTTTCGCCAGCGCGAATTGGCTGGTGACTTCCAGCCCGGTCACGATCTGTTCCCACTTGTCGGCACCCGGCTTCAAGCGGTAGACATTGTTGTA
>JADGEP010000478.1 GCA_016744275.1 Candidatus Krumholzibacteriia bacterium
GCTGTGGAATCCGCAATGACCACGGCCACGGTGAGCCCCACCACTTCAATGGGCACCAAATGCCACTGGCCGGATTCGCCATCAGAAGTGTCCATCCACGGCGCGCCACCAGGCACGGTTCCCAGTCCCTGCACCACGGCACCCGCGCCTTCGCGCACCGCCATCACCAGCGGGCTCCAGCCCTTGGGCAAATTCGTCCAACGCGGTTCCTGGTTGCCGCTGGCGACCAGGCAGACTTCCTGTTTGCGGGTCCAGTTGCTATCCAATAAAAACGCGCGGTCCGGGTCAACCGCGACCGCCAGATGACGCACTCCCGTAAGCTGGGGCAAGGCCTCGGCCACCGCCGTGGCCAACAACTCGAGGTTGGCTGTGCCCGAGCCGGTCGCCAAGCGGTTCATCACCGCAGCTACCGGGTCCTGGCTCAAAGTTTCGATATTGCCGGATGTCTCATTGCAGATCATGGATTCCTAACCGATCAGGATGACTCGTCAGAGGGCGTCTCGTCAGCGGCAGCGACAACTCCGGAGGTGATCATTTCGGGTTCGTCGCCGGAAGCCCGACGCTCGACCACGACCACGCTTTGTTCGGTGGTCTTTCCAAATCGTTTGAGTTCCGCCAGGGTATCGCTCAACTCGGCCGGATGCTCGAAGCGTCCCTTGGCGTCGTTGACCAGGCCCAGAGTCAATGTGATCAGGGGGAAGCGTTCAATGGAACCGCTGCGGCTCTCCACTTCCAGGTAGCCTCGTTTGAAATCCGCCGGGTCATGCAGGTCCACCTTGCCGGCGTCAAACTCTTCAATAATCCGGCGGGCCAGGGCCTTGCCGATCTTTGATTCGGTCGCCACCACAAAATCATCGCCGCCCACATGGCCGACAAATTCGCCGCCCGCTCCGTATTTTTGGGTGCAACCCACCAGTACGCCGGCCAGAAACGAAATGGCCCGATCGCCCATACTGTAGCCGTAGTGGTCATTGAAGCTCTTGAAGCGATCAATATCGATGTACATGAAGGCGTATTCGCGGCCGCCAGCAATGCGGGCCTGGATTTCGCGCTCAATAGCGCGGTTGCCCGGCAATCCGGTCAATGGGTTTGCTTCGCGCTCACGGCGCGTGGCCTCCAGCAGGTTGCTGACCCGCAGCAACAGTTCATCATGGTTGAATGGCTTGATGATGTAATCGTTGGCGCCGCCCTTGAGGCCTTTGACTTTATCAGCCTCTTCCCCCTTGGCGGTCAACAGGATCACCGGCAGGCGAGCGGTCTCAAACCCGGCACGAATGATCTCCAGCACGGCAAATCCGTCCATGCGTGGCATCATCACATCCAGCAGCACGAGGTCCGGCTGAAAACTGGCCACAGCCTTCCAAGCTTCTTCCCCATCCTCGGCCATTTGAACCTCAAATCCTTCCTGCTCCAGCAGAAACTGCAGGATTCGGCGGATGTGAGGTTCATCATCAGCAACGAGAATTCGCGCTTTCGCGGTCATATTCACCCTTTTCGTCGGGACGAGTGGCATTCGAAACCCCCTCCCTGAGGGTTCGAACTGCCAATCCAGACGCAAAGGTCATGCCACGGGAAAAGATCTCTTTAGGCGGGAAGAATCAACGCCAGCTGGCCACCGGGCCGCGGGGAAAGCTGTCCAGATCCAGCGAATCGGTGCGGCCGGCCTCCAGATGGCAATATCCGGCGTAGGCAATCATCGCCGCATTGTCGGTGCAATAGACCCGCTCGGGGGCCAAAAAATGCAAATTGCGCTTGCTGGCCTCAGCCGCCACCCGGTCGCGCAAACGCCCGTTGGCCGCCACGCCACCCGCCAGATAAACCGCCCCCACGTGCTTCTTGCGAGCCGCGGCAAACAACTTTTCGCACAGCGAGTCCACGATGGCCTCTTGCACCTCATAACACACATCGGCCACCGTCTGGTCGGCCAGCGGACGAGGCAATCCGTCAACAACCGTACGCACCGCTGTTTTCAGGCCCGAAAAACTGAACACCGGCCGCGGGTCTTTACGCAGCGGGCGCGGAAAACTGAAGACTCCAGGCGTGCCCTGTTTCGCCAACCGATCAATCTGCGGCCCACCCGGATAAGGCAATCCCAGCAACTTCGCCGTCTTGTCGAACGCTTCACCGGCGGCGTCGTCCAAAGTTCCCCCAAGTCGCTCGTACCGACCCACCTCCGGCATGTGGATCAATTCCGTATGGCCCCCCGAAGCGACCAGCACCATGGCCGGTAAAACCAACTCGGCGGTCAGCGCATTGGCCAGGATGTGCCCTTCAATATGATGCACTCCAACCAGGGGCAGATCTGCGGCCATGGCCAGGGATTTGCCCGTGCTCAATCCCACCAGCAGGGCGCCGATCAAGCCTGGCCCCGCGGTGACCGCCACGGCGTCCAGGTCTTTCAATTGCAGCTTCTGGCGCTCGAGCAGCATATCTACCAGCGGCAGCAAATTCACCAAGTGAGCCCGGCTGGCCAGCTCCGGCACCACGCCGCCAAAATGATCGTGCAGATCCACCTGGCTGGAGACCAGATTCTCGGCCACGCCCTTTTCACTGTCGTACAGCGCCACGCTGGTATCGTCGCACGAGGTTTCAATGCCGAGGACTTTCACTTTGCCTCCGCCGGATTGACCGGCCAGATGCGCTCGCGCAATTCCGCCGCGGCACTGGCTTCTTTTTCCATTTCCTCAAAGACAGGCCCCAGGGC
>JADGEP010000479.1:0-1529 GCA_016744275.1 Candidatus Krumholzibacteriia bacterium
GCATGCGGTAGTGGGGAATGCCGTAACGGATCATGCCGCCGGGCTTGTCGTTGGCGTCGAACACTACCACCTGATGCCCGAAGCCGCGCAGGTGGTAGGCACAGGCGAGGCCGCCCGGGCCGGCGCCGATGACCATCAGGGCCGTCAAGGCCACCATCATGAGAACGGCCAAGCGGATCTGGTCCAAACCCGCCATGGCCGGCTGGGCATCAACTTCGGTGATCAGCACAAAGTCCTGTTCCAGAATTTCAAGGGGCACGGCATGCCCCCACACGGCTTGCCCCTGATGCCCCAGATAGGTTTTTGATTCCGGTTGGGATTCTTGCCGCAGCAACGCCGGATGACCCGCTGCCTGCCCTGCGGTCAACAGCTGGCTCCGGGAATCCTCCAAGATCAGATTGTTGTTTGCCGTGATCTGAGCCATTTCGTCAGAGCCGATGTGAAACGCCATCAAGCCCAGAATCATGCCGTCGGATTCATGCATCGGCACTACCATGAACGATGAAGGCTGGCCAGCGTTGGACTCGTAGGCCGTGAAATCTGAAAATACCAGGCGGCGGCCATCGAGAGCCCCCCGCACCGCTGCCGCCAGATTGCTGCGGGAATAGGAACCCGTCAGAACATTGGACCCCAGCTCATCGCCCTGACGGCAAGAGAAGACCACCACCCCGTCCGCATCCAGAAGCAGAATGTCGTGCCATGGTGAAGTGTTGCGGAAACGGGTGATCTCGCGGCCTGCGTGACTGGTCAACTCGTGCCACCGATTGCTGCGGGTCCAGGCCCGCGGCGCCATGTCGCTCGCCTTCAGGTCGTCTTTCATCCCCACCAGGAATTCGCGATTGGCCGCCAATCGGCTTTGGTGATCCAGCTCACGGTGGGCCCGGGCAAAGAACTCCTGCACGGCGGCCTTTTCGCTTCCCGAAACCGATACCAGGTAGGATTGGATCTCACTCTCACGGGAATCACGGGCCTTGAAATAGCCCAAAGTGCCCATGGTCATCAGGGGCACCAGAGCGAGGCTGAGGAACCATACCATCAGAGACAACCGCAAACTGCGGCGGGTGCCGCGCGGCTGTCTAATGTTCCTGATGGTGCGCGGCAGATGCGCCATGGTTTCCTCGGGACAGAAGGGTGTGGTCGAGGCACAAGCCCCCAAATGGACCCGCACCAACTCCCCCGGATTCGGCTAAACTGAAGAGAACTTTACAAATACCGTGCTTTTTGCCCGCATTCGAGGCGCGTTAAAAAAAACCCGGAAGGCGACATGGGGCCTTCCGGGGTCTGGTTTGGGGCCAATGGCCCATTTTCGAGTGATTTAGGTTTGATTCAGCTTGCCGGCCACCCCCAGTTTTTCCATCTGCCGATAGAGTGTGCTGCGGCTGACACCCAGACTCCGGGCGGCCTTGGCGCGATTGCCGTCGGCTTCTGCCAAAGCCAGCAAAATGCGCGAGCGGCCCGTCGGAGTCGCTGATATCCGGCCCACAATGCGCCCGCGGGCACCCTCGGAAGCCACTTGTGGGCCCGTCAGA
>JADGEP010000479.1:1539-2699 GCA_016744275.1 Candidatus Krumholzibacteriia bacterium
CGCTTCCTTGTAGCCAGTCTTAAATACAGATCGAAACTCCTCGTTGAGAGATATTCCGACCTCCTCTCCCGGAGGGAGGGTGCCGAGTTCACCCAGGGCGGAAGTAGCCTCCACCCAGTTTTTTAGTTCCCGCACATTGCCAGGCCAATCGTAGGTCTGGGCCAGATCAAGGCTCTCCTGGCTGAAGTACTGAGCCAGGTCTGCCGCCACACCGGTCACATCTTCGAGGAAATGACGCAGCAACGGCAGGATATCTTCGCGCCGTTCGGTGATTGCCGGCAAACGCAATTCCAGGATCTTCAGCCGGTAGTACAAGTCGGCCCGGAAGCGGCCTTCAGCCACCAACTGCTTGAGGTCCGCATTGGTCGCGGCAATCAAACGCAGGTTGGTGTGACGTTCGGTCGGATCACCCAGGGCCTGATAGGAACCGTCCTGCAAGAGGCGCAACAACCGGGGTTGCAGTTCCAGCGGCAGGTCACCGATTTCGTCCAGAAAGAGGGTGCCGCCGTCGGCTTTGGCGGCCAGTCCGATGCCATCACTGTCGGCACCACTGAAGGCGCCGCGGGTATGGCCGAAAAACTCACGTTCAAAAATGGACTCCGGGATGGCTGAGACATTCACGCTCACCATTTCTCGGGCTCGACGTCCACTCTTGCGGTGCAACCGGCGCGCGAACAACTCTTTGCCGGTGCCGGTTTCTCCAGTCACCAGCACTGGCTCTTCGCTATCAGCAAAGGCATCGGTCAATTGGATCATGTCCCGCATGCACGACGAAACGTGCACGATCGGCGCCTCGTTCCGCCGCTGCACGGCCCCGTGCAAGCGGTCGGCCGAGACGATCATCCGGCGGGCCTGCTCAGCGTCTGAACGCAGACTTGAAATCTGGGTCAGAACGTTGCGCGCTTTGAGAATCCAAAAGTCCACGTCCATTTTCAGGAACAGATCCAAGGCCGACATGGAGTCGTGCCAGGCGTCGTCCAGCAACCCCGAAGGGTCGGGGCAGATGCCGCTTTCCAGGCGGGCCACGCTGATGTCAGCCGACAGCAGCAAGGTGATCGCCAATTCATGACGGCCACCAACATCACGCAGCAGGGCCGCCGCGTCACGGCTATATTGGGCGGCAGATTCGAAATCTCCCGTGCCCAGCATGGTGGCCGCCA
>JADGEP010000047.1:0-12111 GCA_016744275.1 Candidatus Krumholzibacteriia bacterium
CCCGACGCACGGTTGCACACTGCAAGACCGACCGGCAGCGAGCAGGAGAGATGATGGAGAAGCTGATCCGCCAGATGTTGGTCGAGTTGGGTGAAAATCCCGAGCGCGAAGGCCTCGTCAAAACACCCGAGCGGGTGGCCCGGGCCTGGGGAGACATCACCGCCGGCTACGATCAGGATCCCGGGGAGATGGTGCGCAGCGCTCTGTTCGAAGCTGAAGGCAAAGAGATGATCGTCATCAATGACATCGATTTCTTCAGTGTCTGCGAGCACCACATGTTGCCGTTCTTCGGCAAGGCTCATGTGGCCTACATACCTGGCGAAAAAATTGTCGGCCTGTCAAAAATCGCCCGCGTGGTGGAGGCCTACGCCAGGCGCCTGCAAGTGCAAGAGCGCATGACCGCCCAAATCGCCACCTGCCTGATGGAGAACCTGCAACCGCTCGGCGTGGCGGTGGTGCTCAAGGCCCAGCACCTGTGCATGATGATGCGCGGCATCCAGAAGCAGAGCTCCCATGCGGTGACTTCCGAAATGCTCGGCTGCTTCAAAAACGATCCCAAAACCCGCGGTGAGTTTCTCACGCTCATTCGTCAGAAGCCCTGGGAGTAGGTGGGGTGGACACAGGTCCGTCCCCGCTTAGAAGAGATGCGCGGGGGCGGACCTGTGTCCAACCCACGCCGCTCGGAGAGGGCTGGGGAACATGTGTCTGTTGGGAACTCGCGGTGGTTTGGCGAGTAGTTGGGGGACTTGGAATAGCCAAAAAACAGCAGAACCCCCGAGGTATTCAATTCGGTGGGGGCCGTGATCTCTCCCCGGGCGGTAAAACCGCGGCCCGCTCTTCTCACCGAAGGTTTCTATTCAGGTAGCCCAAGTCAGTCAGCGCCACGAGTTGGAACAGCCAACCCAAGCCCCACCGAGCATCAGGTGGGCATCCCCCAGATACAAAGAGGCCCCGGAACAGCGCATCGCGAAGCGCGAAGCAGTTCCGGGGCCTCTTTGTATCTTGGGGGAAGAACCCCTAAAACCCATTCTCACCCAACCACCGCTCAGCTTCAATGGCGGCCATGCAGCCAGTGCCGGCCGAGGTGACGGCCTGCCGGTAGAAGTGGTCCTGGACATCACCACAGGCGAAGATGCCGTCGACATTGGTCGAGGTGCGGTCCGGGTTGGTGATCAGGTAGCCGTTTTCATCGATGGTCAACTGGCCGCCCAAAAATTCGGTGTTGGGCGTGTGGCCGATGGCGATGAAGCAGCCCGATACATCCAGGTCGCGCTTCTCGCCGTTGACGGTGTCCTCGAGGGTCACCGCCACCAGGTTGCCATTGTCATCCGGCACGTACTTGTCGACGGTGCTGTTCCAGGCCATCTCGATCTTGGGGTGGGCCAGGGCACGGTCCTGCATGATTTTTGAACCGCGCAGTTCGTCGCGACGGTGCACGAGGGTGACTTTGGAGGCAAAGTTCGTCAAGTAGATGGCTTCTTCGAGGGCCGTGTCGCCACCGCCCACCACGGCAATGTCCTGATCGCGGAAGAAGAAACCGTCACAAGTGGCGCAGGCGCTCAGGCCTTTGCCAAAAAATTCTTCTTCGCCGGGCAGTCCCAACCAGCGAGCGGTGCTGCCTGAGGCGATGATCACCGCGGGCACGGTGTATTCGCCGCCGCTGCTGGTGACTCTGAACGGATGGCTGGACATGTCAATGGAGGTGACGGTCTCGCCTTTGATGACCGTGCCGAAGCGTTCGGCCTGGGCCCGGAATTTCATCATCAGTTCGGGACCATCGATGCCGTCGGGGAAGGCGGGGTAGTTTTCCACTTCGGTGGTGATGGTGAGCTGGCCGCCGGGCTGTTCGCCTTCGAGCAGCAGATTGGGGATATTGGCGCGTCCGAGGTAGATACCAGCGGTGTATCCGGCTGGACCGGAGCCGACGATGATGACTTTGGGTTCTTTTTGATCGCTCATGTTCAGACTCGCTCCTTTTGGCCCGGCTCGCTCCGGGAAATTGCGGAAAGTCCTGAAGAAGAGGGTGTTCACCCCATATCCTCAGCTATTTGCATGCCCGATACACTACGATGATCCTTCAGGATGTCAACCGGGGAGGTGAGGGGGAGCGGAATTCCGGTAATTTTAAAGGGGAAACCTTGACGAAACCCCCTTCAAGTACTTATTATACCCGCTTGCCAACTGAATCCGGGCCATTGTTCCAGCAAGGGACAGGCCCTGACGGGCGTTTTTGTGCGTCCGCTACACGGGTCGCGATTTTCGAAACGGCCGCGTTTGCCGAAATGAATCGCACGCTCAGAAAATGAGCCTGGCCCAATTTCAAGACATAGCCTGCCAATGGCTGGGGAGTATTAGCAATGTACGCCGTCGTGAAAATCAAGAACCAGCAGTACCGGGTCGCTCCCGACGCCACAGTTCAGGTGCCCCTGTTGGACAGCGAAGTGGGCGCCAGCCTGACCTTCGAGGAAGTTCTCATGTTTGCCGATGGCGACAACGTCAAGGTCGGAACTCCCGTTGTCGAAGGCGCCAGTGTTGCCGCCGAGGTCCTCGGACACGGCCGCAGCCGCAAAATCGTCGTTTTCAAAAAGAAGCGCCGTAAGAATTACCGCCGGAAAAATGGACATCGTCAGATGTTCACCGAGATCAAAATCACCGGCATCAACGGGTAACGCCAAACGAACTGGTTCGCCCACGCGGCGACCGGAAACGTTCGACATTAGAGGAGTGAATCATGTCTCATAAAAAAGCAGGCGGATCATCCAGAAACGGGCGGGACTCCAACCCCCAATACCTGGGCGTCAAACGTTTTGGTGGTCAAGCGGTGAGTGCGGGCACGATCATCGTGCGCCAACGCGGCACCCGAATTCATCCGGGCGAAAACGTGGGCAAGGGCGGGGACGACACCCTGTTTGCTCTCATCGACGGCACCGTCGAGTTCCAGGATTTCCGGGGAACCAAGAAACGGGTCAACATCCAACCCTTCTAGGGGCCGGATGGCGAGATTGACTTGAGCCCGCCCCTGATGGGGTGGGCTTCTCCTATATTGGCGGCCTTTTTGTCGGTAATTCCGGTTTCGAATTCGGCTCTGATGGTATAGATTGGATTGTCCCCGCTCGGGTGACGATTCTGACAAGAGGTCTCGCCTGAAGGTGGTTTATGGTCGACCAGACCGTGCAGCAGTATTACTCCCTCGACCCTGCCCGGGTGCTCATCGTCATCCCCTCTCGTTTTGGCTCTTCCCGCTTCCCCGGCAAGTCTTTGGCTGACCTGGCCGGCAAGCCGCTTGTCGTGCGGGTGGTTGAAAATTCCCGACGCATCACCACCGCCAGCAAGATCGTCGTTGCGACTGATGATGAGCGCATCGCCGAAGCGGTGACCAGCGCCGGCGGCGTGGCCGAAATGACCGGTGACCATGCGACGGGCACCGACCGCATCGGCGAAGTGGTGCAGCGACATGAGGCCGATTTGATTGTCAATCTGCAGGGGGATGAGCCGCTGCTTGACCCGACCGATGTTGATGATCTGATCCGGACCATGGCCCAGCAACCCCAACTGGACATCGGCACCTGCGCCCACTCGTTCACCAACGCGGCATCCTGGCAGGACCCCAATGCGGTCAAGGTCATCTGTGACCAGCGGGGGCGCGCACTCTATTTTTCCAGGGCGCCCATACCGGGCACGTTCCCTGGCGCTGAGAACAAAGGCGCACAAGTGGCCTTGAGGCACGTGGGGATTTATGCTTTTCGGAGAGAGGCGTTGTTGCGTTTTTTGCAGTTGGAACGCACGCCACTGGAAATGGCCGAAGGGCTGGAACAACTGCGGGCGCTGGAAAATGGCATGAGCATCCAGGTGCTGCCCATTGCCCAGGCTCCCGTCGGTGTCGATACGCCGGCAGATCTGGAAGAGGTGCGCCGGTTGTGGCCGGCGAACCAAGGCTGAGTTGACGTGACCGATCCGTTTTAGTGTGACCGATCCGAGGGATCAGGAAGAGGACAAAATGGCCAAGTTCGTATTCGTGACCGGTGGTGTGGTTTCCGCATTGGGCAAGGGGATCGCCGCGGCATCCCTGGGCAATCTGTTGAAGGCGCGCGGGCTGAGCGTGATCATGCAGAAATTCGACCCGTACCTGAACGTCGATCCGGGCACCATGAGCCCGTTCCAGCACGGCGAAGTTTTTGTGCTGGATGACGGTGCGGAGTGCGACCTGGATCTGGGCCACTACGAACGGTTCACCGATACGAATCTGTCGCAGATCAACAACCTGACCTGTGGTCGCGTGTACGAAACGATCCTCACCAAGGAGCGCAAAGGCGAATACCTCGGCCGCACGGTGCAGGTAATTCCACATGTGACTGATGAAATCAAACGGCGCATTTTGTTGCCGGCCCAGGAGCATCCGGATGTAGATGTGGTCATCACTGAAATCGGCGGCACCGTGGGCGATATTGAAAGCCTGCCGTTTCTGGAAGCCATTCGGCAGTTCCGCCTGGAGATGCCCGCCATCGACACCGCCTCGGTGCACCTGACTTTGGTGCCTTACATCGCGGCGGCGGGGGAGATCAAGACCAAGCCCACTCAACACTCGGTGCGGGAATTGCGCAGCATCGGCATCCAGCCGGATTTTCTGATGTGCCGTGCCGACCACGCCATCGGCGAAGACGCGCGCCGCAAGATTGCCTTGTTCTGCAACCTGCCCTACGAAAGTGTTTTTGAGGGTCAGGACGTGAAAAGCATCTACCAAGTGCCATTGAACCAACACGAACAACAATTTGACCGCCTGCTCTGCGAACGATTGGGCTTTGAGACCACCGAACCTGAGCTGGGCGACTGGGAACGCATGGTCAGCGTGATCGTCAACCCGCCGGATAAAGTGCGCATCGCCATCGTGGGCAAATACACCGAATTGAAAGATGCCTACAAGAGCATCATCGAGAGTTTTATTCATGCCGGCATTCCCAACCACGTGGGGGTTGAGCAGGTGTGGGTCGACTCCGAGACCCTGGAGGGCGACGAGGTCGGCGACCGCAAGCTGCGTGAAGTGTTTGACGACTGCCACGGCATCTTGATCCCGGGTGGTTTTGGCGACCGCGGTATTCCCGGCAAGGTCAACGCGACCCGCTATGCGCGGGAGAACAAGATCCCGTTTTTTGGAATTTGCCTGGGACTGCAATGCGCGATGATTGAGATGGGCCGTGATCTGGTCGGCCTGGAGATGGCCAACAGCGCTGAATTTGACGCCTCGGCATTGCATCCGGTCATCCACTTGATGGAATCGCAGCGAGGCGTCACCGACAAGGGCGGCACCATGCGCCTGGGCAGCTACCCCTGTGTGGTGAAACCCAACAGCCGGGCCTACCATTGTTATGGTGAACTGGAAATCGCAGAGCGGCATCGGCATCGCTACGAAGTGAACAATGCCTACCGGGCGGCTTTCGAAGAGGCGGGAGTCGTCTTCTCGGGCCTGTCGCCGGATGGGGAATTGGTGGAGATGTTGGAATTGCCGACGCACCCGTTTTTTCTGGCCGTGCAATTCCACCCCGAATTGAAGTCGCGGCCGAGTCGTCCTCATCCGCTGTTCCGCGAATTTGTCGGCGCGGCGGTTGAGCAGCAGAATCTCGCGCGAGAACTGGCTGCCAAGAAAAAAGACGAGCAGCCCAAACCGGAAAACAAGACCAGCCAACCGGCGGAACCGGCGGGCAATACCACTGAGGAAACAGCCGCCGGTTGATGGCGGCTCAGCAGACAAGGATTGTCATGTCTATCGCAAAACCCATCACGATCGGCGGCCACGAAGTGGGGCGGGGCAAACCGCTCTACATCATCGCCGGTCCGTGCGTATTGGAAGACCCGGATGAGATGCTGGAAACGGCCCACACCATTGCTGCGGCCTGCGAACGTCTGGGAGTCGGCTACTGTTTCAAGGCCAGCTACCAGAAGGACAACCGCACCAGTTCGAGTTCGTACCGGGGCCCGGGACTGGAGGCCGGCCTGGCCTTACTGGATAAAATCGGCGCGGCGGTGGGCGCGCCGGTACTGACGGATATTCATCATCCTGACGAGGCCGAAGCCGTGGCCCAGGTGGCGGAGATTTTGCAGATCCCGGCCTTCTTGTGCCGCCAAACCAGCCTGCTGGAAGCCGCCGGACGCACCGGCAAAGTGGTGAATGTGAAGAAGGGGCAATTCCTGGCTGCGGCCGATATGGCTCATGCGGCGGGCAAGTTGGCCAGCGCGGGGGCCGAGCGCATCATGTTTACCGAACGCGGCACCTTTCTGGGCTACCGGGACCTGACGGTGGATTTCCGCTCGATCCAGATCATGCGCGAGTTGGGCCACCCAGTGGTCTTCGACGCGACCCACTCGGTGCAGTCTCCAGGCAGTACCGGGACCACCACCGGGGGCACGCCGGAATTGATCCCGATGTTGGCCCGTTGTGGCATGGCTGCTGGCAGTGACGTCCTCTTTTTGGAAGTGCATCCCGAGCCTGCCCGGGCCAAAAGCGATGCGGGCAGCCAATTGCCCTTGTCACACTTTGAGCCGCTGGTGAAGAATCTGATCCGATACCGCAATCTCTATCTGGAGGGCGAATCATGAACGCGTCTCGCCGGGAACCCATTTGGCCGCCGCATTCAGATACCGACTACCGGCAGGAAGCGGTGGTGCGCCTGGGCGAAGAACTGGCCGACCAATTGAGCACCGTACGTTTGATGGTCTTCGACGCTGACGGCGTGCTGACGCCGGGCAACCTGATCTATGGTCCGGATGGTGAAGCGTTGAAGGAATTTCACGCCCACGATGGCCTGGGCATCGTCATGGCGCGGGTGGCTGGAATCAAGTTGGCGGTGCTGACTGGCCGCAATAGTGCAATCGTGGCCCGCCGTTGCACCGAACTGCGTTTTGATTCCATCAAATTGGCGCGTTTTGACAAGGTGGTGGCCCTGGAAGAAATCCTGAACGAAACCGGCTGCACCGCCGCTGAAACCATGTACATGGGCGATGATCTGATCGACCTGCCGGCCATGTTTGCCGCTGGTTCACCGGTTGCGGTGCCGGCGGCTCCGGCTGAAGTGCGCCAATACGCCAGTTACATCACGACCGCCTCGGGAGGTCAGGGAGCGGTGCGGGAAATCATCGACCTGGTGCTCAAGAGTTCGGGCTTGTTCACCTTGGCGCTGGACCGTTTGCTGGACAAGGCGTGGCATCCGACCCAAAAAGAACTGTCTTCGGATGTGGGTTCTAACCCTTCGCGCCGAGGGAGCGATTGATGATGAATGAACCGGACCGCAAGCCAGATGCCGAGGAGTTGACCGACGATGGTTTGATCGCCATGGGGCGGGAAACTTTCGCTCTGGAAGCGGAGGCGTTGACCACGGTGGGTGCCAGTCTGGACGCGGAATTTGCCGGCGCCGTGCGCGCACTTCTGGCCAGTAAGGGGCGGGTTCTGGTCACGGGATTGGGCAAGTCCGGGATCGTGGCGCGCAAATTGGCCGCCACTCTGACCAGCACGGGTACGCCCAGCCATTTTATCCATCCGGTCGAAGCGGCCCATGGGGACCTCGGGGTGGTGCGGGGCGCGGATATTCTGATCGCGATTTCTCGCAGCGGGAACAACGATGAAGTGGTGGCGTTGCTGGAACGGTGCCATCACTTTGGCATGACGACCATGGCGATCACTTGTGGGCGAGAATCGCATCTGGCCGTGGCTGCGGATTTTGTGCTGCACACCCCGGTGGAACGCGAGGCCTGCCCATTAAATCTGACTCCGACGAGCAGCGCGGCGGCAGCGGCGGCTATGGGCGACGCCTTGGTCACGAGCCTGATCCGATTGCGTGGCTTCAAAGCGGAAGATTTTGCGATCTTCCATCCGAGTGGAAGTCTGGGGCGCCGCCTGGTGATGAAAGTCGCCGAACTGATGCACACCGGCGACGAATTGCCGGTGGTGCGCAGCAGCTTGTCCCTGCGCGAATCTCTGCCCGAGATTGTCGACAAGCGTCTTGGCGGCGTGTGTGTGGTCGACGACGAGGGCCGCTTGGCCGGTTTGGTTGTCGATGGAGATGTCAAAAGGGTGCTGTTGGAAAACGAGAACGCCCTGGACCTGCCGATCACCAAAGCGATGAATGAGCGGCCCACCACTATTGACCCGCAGATGCTCGCCATCGACGCGCTGCGCATGATGGAACAGCGCAAGCGCGGGCCGGTGACCTTGCTGATCGCTGTGGATGACGACCAGCGGCCGGTGGGCTTGCTGCACATCCATGATGTCTTGCGGGCAGGGCTGCTCTGAGCGCCGGCCGTCAGGATACTTCGCCGAGACTCCCCTGGTGGCGCCGTCTGCGGCGCCGCGCCTATTGGTTTTTGACCTGGATACTTTTGAAGCTTGCGGCGGTGGTGCCCCTGGCCTGGGGCCGGGGCCTGTGCCGGGGCCTGGCTCATCTGGCCCTGCGCTGGCGCGGCCGGGAACGCCGCCTGGCCACGGCCAACCTTGCGCGGGCCTTTCCCGACATGGTGGCCAATGATCGTCAGTTGTTATTGCGCGAAGCCGCGGACCACATGGGCTGCAACCTCTTCCACACCCTGGCTGCCCCGCGGATGCTGGCCACGCCCGGTGCGGTGATTGAAGATATTCCGACCGGTGCCGATAACTCTACCATCGCCGAGCGGTTGATTGAACTGGGGGCCGAAGGGCGCGGTGTTTTTGTCCTGACGGGTCACATCGGCTGCTGGGAACTGGCCGGCGGCTGGATTGCCCAAACGCTGCACACGCACGGATTGGGGCCGGCGGCAGCGATCACCGGCACCATCCACAATCCGCCAGTTGATCGATTGATCCAGGACCGTCGGCGGTCGTTGGGGTTCCAGGTGTTGCCGCGGGCCGGCGGCGCTGGTCCCTTGATTCGCCTGTTGCGCGAAGGCAGTTTTGTTGCCGTGCTGCAGGATCAGCGCACCTCCGTACGCAATATGGACGTGCCCTTTTTTGGCATCCCGGCGCCGACTCCTACCGGGATGGCGGCCTTGGCGCTGCGTTATGGCGTGCCGGTATTGCCGGTCGCCGGTGTCTGGAACCGGCAGAAGAAGGCGCTGGTGATGCACCACCTGCCACCAATCCGGCCCGAGGATTTTGCGCCCGACGACCAGTTGGGATTCCTCACCCAGTGCAATGATGCGCTGGAAAAATTCATTCGCCGGAACCCGGAGCAGTGGGTGTGGTTTCATCGGCGATGGAATCCCGAGCCGTGATGGCTTATCTTGAGACAGGGAACGAGCTCTCGGCAAACACCAATCGAGGCAAGGAATTGGAATCGATGTCCGTCGTGTTGAAAATTCGAAAACTGATGATTGTGGGGTTGGGCTGGTGCCTGGTCATGCTGGTTGCCGCTGGCTGCGAAAAGGACGCGGAAGTTGGCGTCACTGTGGCGACGGATGCGCCCCTGGTCGAAAAGCCTGCGCAGCAGATCTTTGACTACCGCTGGATAGAATCCCACGCGGGCGTCAAACAGTGGATCCTGGAAAGTGACGAGATGCGGAAGTTCACCGGCCAGCGCGACGCGCTCCTGTTCGATGTGCATATGGATTTTTTCCAGGACGGGGAGCACTTCTCGGTCCTGACGGCCGACAGCGGCAGCGTGAATCAGCACACCAACAACGTCCACACCTGGAGCCAGGTCGTGATCATTACTGACGACGGCCGCAAGCTGGAAACTGAAGACTTGTATTTCAACAGCGAAACGGAATTGATTCACAACGAGGTCTTCAATCGGTTCACGCGGCAAACCGATGTCATGACGGGAATCGGGCTGGAGGCCACTCCGGATCTGGAGTACATTGAATTGAAACATGACGTGCAGGCCGAAGTCGAAGACGGTTCCGACCTGGCGGGCGAAGTGCAGAACAATAATCACACCGAAGGCGATCAACCTTGAGCGACAGTCTTGACACCAAAAAGAAAAGCGTCTTGAAGGCCACGGGGCTGCGCAAGGTGTACCGGAGTCGGGCCGTGGTCGATGGCGTCGACTTGCAGCTGGAGCAGGGGGAGATCGTGGGCCTGCTGGGCCCCAACGGCGCTGGCAAGACGACTTCCTTCTACATGATCGTAGGCTTCATCACCCCCGACGGGGGCCGCGTCCATCTGGACGAGCGCGACATTTCCAAGTTGCCGATGTACAAACGCGCCCGGCTGGGCATTGGCTATCTGCCTCAGGAATCCAGCATTTTTCGGCAGTTATCCGTGGAGCAGAACATCATGGCTGTTCTGCAAAGCCGCGGCCTGTCGCGCCAGGAACGCCACCGTCGGCAGGACGAACTGCTGGGCCTGATGGGCGTGACCCATATTCGGAAAAACAAAGGCTATGAATTGAGTGGTGGGGAACGGCGCCGGGTGGAAATCGCGCGGGCCCTGGTGACTGAACCGAAGTTCATGCTTTTGGACGAGCCCTTTGCCGGCATTGACCCCATTGCCGTGGCAGACCTGCAATCGGTGGTTTCCCAACTGCGGGACCAGGGACTCGGGGTCCTGATTACTGATCACAATGTGAGAGAAACACTGACGATTACCGATCGAGCGTATATCCTGTTTGAAGGGCGCATCGAGTTGGCGGGCACCGCCAAGGAAATTGTTTCGTCGGACAAGGCCCGGGAAATTTACCTGGGCGAAAAGTTCAGGCTTTAATAGGCTGTAGTCATATCACGGCTTGGGAAGGATCCCGGGCGGCAGACCGATCGAGGAAGGCAAGACCCCATGGCGAATATCGGATTACGACAATCCCTCTCGTTGCGCCAAAACCTGGTGATGACGCAGCGCCTGCAACAGGCGCTCAAGCTCCTGCAAGTGCCCACTCTGGAGCTTGAGCAGATCCTGCGCCACGAATTGCAAGGCAATCCCCTCCTGGAAGAAATTGAACCCGAAGACGAGCTCGAAGAAGAGATCCGGCACGAGGATGAAATCGCGGCCATGGATGAGCGCGAGCGCGAAACGGAAATGAATACCGAAGATCAGGAGAGGGATTGGGGCGACAGTTGGGACGAAGGTTTCCGCGGCGCCACCAATAATTCCAGTTACGACGAGGACGACGACCTCGAACGCCCCCAGAAATATGTGCCCTCCGGTCAGGAAGATCTTTCGGAACAGTTGCAAATGGCCGTGCCCGAGGGCATCGAACGCCGCATTGGTGAATACATCATCGGCTGTTTGAACGAAGACGGTTTGTTGGGATGTCCTGTCAGCGAAATTTCCGCCTACTATGAAATTGAAGATGAAGTTGTCGAAGCTGTCTTGCACGTCGTCCAGGGATTTGATCCGGCGGGTGTGGCCGCCCGTGACCTGCAGGAATGTCTATTGTTGCAGCTGGCGGCTCGTGGCTATGACGACTCCGACGAGACCCACGTCATCACTCATCATTTTGAGGCCTTGAAGAACCGAAAATTTGCGGACATTGCCAGGGAGATGAAAATCACGCCCAAAGATGTTCAGGAAATTGCGCAACGCATCGGTGAGCTTGATCCAAGGCCGGGACTATCGGTCAATACGGAAGGCGCCCGTGCGGTCGTGCCCGATCTCGAGGTTGTGAAGGTTGATGACGATGGCGAAGAGTACGCGGTCTATCTCAATGATTCGAACCTGCCGCGGTTGCGGGTCAGCCAAGCCTACGAGGGTGCCGATAAGAGCAGCGAAGATACCATCAAATTCATTGATGAAAAAAAGCGCCATGCCGAATGGGTCATCAAGACAATTGAGCAGCGGCGGCGGACGATGATCAAGGTGATGGAGGCCATCGTGGCCGAGCAAAATGATTTTTTCGAGAAAGGCGCCATTGCCCTGCGGCCTCTGACGCTGCAACAGGTGGCTTCAACCATCGGCATGCACGAATCGACGGTGTCGCGGGTGACGCGTCAAAAATATGTGCAAACTCCCCGCGGCGTATTTCCGTTGAAGTTCTTTTTCAGTGCGGGCCTGGACTCCGACAGCGGCACCGAAGTGGCGGCCAAGGCCGTCAAGATCATGATTCGGGAGATCATCGACGGAGAGAATACGGCCAAGCCGTTGTCTGATAAGAAGATTGTTGATATGCTGCAAGAAAGTGGGCTGAAAATTGCCCGCCGCACCGTAGCCAAATATCG
>JADGEP010000047.1:12121-14341 GCA_016744275.1 Candidatus Krumholzibacteriia bacterium
CGTATGCGCAAGCAGTTTTAGGCCGGTCCTGGAGTGATAGCCCCTTAAGCCGAGGAGGACGCCGATGCAGATGGAAATCAAGGCCCGCCATTTCACCTTGGGCAAAGAGCAACGCGAGACGATTGAAGCGGCCCTGGAAAAGTTGGAGAAGTTCAGCCCGCGTCCGGTGCAGTCTTTAAATCTGACCATCGATCATGACGCCGGCCGCTTCACCGCCGATTCCGTTCTGCACTTGAAATCCCACGAATTCCGGGCCAACGCCGATGGCATGGAACCGGAAATTGCGGTCAGTGCGATGGTGGAAAACCTGCGCTCGCAACTGACCAAATTCAAAGGCAAGATCAGTGGCAAGCAAAAGGGCGAAGAGGGCGGTTTGGGCCGCGCCATGATGGGCGACCTGGGAGCCGTGGCTGAGGCTGGTCCTTTGGCCTTTGTCTTGAAGGATATGGATGTCAGCACAGCCAAGGATCACTTCGAGAACGCCGAAGATCCCTTCCTTGTGTTCCGCAATGTCGACAACAGTCGGGTTGCGGTGATCTACCGTCGTGAAGATGGCCAACTTGGTCACATGGAATCACAGAGTGACGGGAAGACGGGCGATTGAACCAATGAATGATTGCATATGGGGGACTCCATGGGCCCGGTGACTGTCCAGCGGATCTACCGCGAACTCAGGGAGTCCCTGCTGCTCGAACTGTTGGCAGCCTTGCCGGCAGAACCGATAGCGGTCGGCGCTGCGGACGTGCATCGACCGGGCATGGCGCTGATGGGATACGCCGAAAATTTCCTGCCGGACCGCATCCAGGTTTTTGGCGAATCGGAAATGGCCTACATCAATACCCTGGATGCGGCGGGTCAGTGCGAAGCGGTGGAAAGAGTGCTCACTCTCAATCCGCCGGTGATCTTTGTGGCCATGGACCAGACGGTGCCTGAGCCCATCATCAATATGGCCCGCGAACAAAAATTCCCCCTGATCCGATCGGCCCTGCCGGCGGTGGAATTCATGGCCGAACTCACCCACCACCTGGAACGCACTTTTGCGCCGCATACCGAGGTGCACGGCACCCTGGTGGATGTCTACGGTGTGGGCTTGCTTTTTACCGGCCGCAGTGGAATCGGCAAAAGCGAATGCGCCATGGATCTGATCGAACGCGGTCATCGCCTGGTGGCTGACGACATCGTCGAATTGACCCGCACCAATGAAGACGTGCTCATCGGACGCTATCGCGAGGCCCTGCGTCACCACCTGGAGATCAGAGGCGTGGGGGTAATCGATGTGCAGGCCCTGTTCGGCATCCGGGCCATCCGGATGCAGAAGCGGGTGGAAGTTGAAGTGCAGCTGCAGGAGTGGGATGATTCGGTGGACTACGAGCGGGTCGGGTCCGAAAACCGTTACACGGAAATTCTGGGGGTTAACCTGCCTCAGGTGGCGTTGCCTCTGTTCCCGGGCAAGAACATCACGGTGATCAGTGAAGTGATCGCCTTGAATTTCATGCTCAAGATCTATGGCTATGATGCGGCGCAGGTTCTCAATGATCGCATCCTGGACACCATGCGCACGAGCAATCGCCTGCATGATTACCTCGACCATGACCGGGAATAACCCGGCCGCGGAAGGAATGGAATGATCAGGGCTCTGGTCATGACCCACGGCAACATTGGCGTGGAATTGGTGCGGGTGGTCGAGATGATTCTCGGCCCCGAAGAAGGCCTCAGCGCCATGAGCAATGATGGCAAATCCGGTACCGATCTGGAAGCCGATGTGAAAGCCTGGTTGGCGCAAGGTCAGCAGGGCGATGGCGAAATCATCTTCATCGATGACTACGGTGGAAGCTGTGCCAACGCGGCGATTCTGGCCTGTGGTGAACACGGTGAGCGCGCCGTCATCAGCGGCGTGAATCTGGCGATGCTGCTGGCTTTCACGACCTGGCGAGATCGCGACGACCACGACGAACTGGCGGCCAAATTGATTCAAAAAGGCCGCGAAGCCATCATCTTTGTGGGGGGGCGTTGATGCCGGTTGTTCTCGCCCGTATCGATGATCGCCTCATTCATGGACAAGTGACCGTCGGCTGGAGCCGGCAGTTGCGACCCGACCGCATCATCCTGGCCAACAACGCCATTGCTGCCGACGCCTGGCAAAGCCGGGTCTACGCCAGCAGCGTCCCTCCCGAGATCAAAGTTTCGATTTTGCCGGTCGCCCGCGTGGCCGCTGAACTT
>JADGEP010000480.1 GCA_016744275.1 Candidatus Krumholzibacteriia bacterium
GCTTCATAGAGGGCCTCGGCAGCGCGCGGGTCGCTGCCGGAGGCCTTCAGGAGCAAAGTGATGTCTTCGTGGTTGGTCATGCGCCCACCATAGCACGCTATGGGGCCCGTTTCAGTTAAAGAGTCCTATATCGATCGTTTTAGACCGGTATTGAGACTACCCCCTTATCGTTGCTAGTCACTGTTTTCAGCATCCGGCCAGATGGTTTCGGGCGCGTATTCATCGGCATACCGCATGACCGGCACCACTTCGACGCCACCTGCAGAGTCTGTTTCGAGGTCAAAAACATGCCACCAGGACCAACTGTGACTCCCGGCTGTGGGCACGTCTTCGATGGCAAAATCCCAGGTGTTCTGGTCCATGGTGAATTGCACGCTGGCGCCTGAGGTCTCCAGTACGGTTTGGGAGAAAGCCCCGCCGTTGACCCAAAATTCGCTGGTGCCGGTCACGAACCCGCCGATCAGCAATCTGTCCGGCCCGCCGAGTCCGATCAGGTGAGGCGTGAGCAGGGCATAGGGAGCGTCGAAGTGAACGCCGGGGTTGGCGCCAAAAACGTGGTACAAATCGTAGTCCGGATCTTGCCCATCATCCCAGGTCATCGGTACGTAAAAGTTGGCGTAGAGATCGACCTCGGCGCTGTCCCAGTTCAACTCCACGGTAGAGGTGGGGACAAACTCGGCGAAGGTGATGTCCAGGCTGAAGGGACAGTCTCCGGTGAGTGTGACCGTGACCGCCTCGGAAACGGTTTCGCCAAAGACCGCCCAGACTTGGAAAGGCTGATCCAAGGCGCCTTGAACACTGAATTGGCCGCCGCTGCCGGTGGTCACCTCATCGCCGATGCCTGCGCCGGGGACCCGGCCCTTGATCACACCGCCGGGCAAGGGGTTGCCGTCCCGGCCCCGCAAAATGCCTTCGACTCGGCAGACACTGCTGCCTGGGCGCAATTGGTCAACATTCCAGGGAGTGAAATGCGCCACGTCGCCGGCGTAGGAATCTCCCGCCAGAGTGGCGGCGCCTTCTTCGTGCCAACGGCCATCGGCGGGATCGAGATACCAAAGGGGAATGGAGGCCGGAGCGGAGGCCGTTTGCCCGGGGTCGGTGTCAATTCGCAAGGCTGCTGTTGAGCCCGAGGCGAGTTGCAGCGGTGCTTGATCATTGCCGTAGATGCTGACATCGGCAAAGCCAAACGACTGCACCAAGACAGTGCTTTCGTCGGTGCGAACGCCTTCGTATCGGCCGGGAAACACGCCGTCAAAATAGGTGTCGCCCGGCAGCGCAGCCTGGAGCTTGACCGTCACGGTGCCCGAATATACGGCGCCGCTGGCAGTCACGAAACTGTTGGGTTGGAACGTCACGGCGCACCGGTCGTCCGCCGTGGCGACAGCACCGCCGACAGTGGCCTCGATCTCATAGCTCTCCACGGCCATCAGGATGACGTTTGGCAGATAGGTTTTGGCGTCTTCGAAAATGACGGCGCGGCGATAGTTGGGAGCAAATCCGGCACTGGTGACCGCAACGACCTGATCGCCGGTGGGCACATCCGGCAGGCTGAAATACCCTTCGCTATCACTGGCTGTCGTCAGGCTCGCCGCCTGGATCGCGACACCGGCCAAAGGATTGCCAGTGGTGTCTTTGACGTATCCGGAGACTGTGCCGAGGGTGAGGTCCGGCATGGGAGTGGTCACCTTGTCGTCGCTGCCGCAACCCCAAAGCGCCAAGGTGCAGACCATGAGGCCCAGCGTAGTTGACCATAGCGCCTTGCGCATTATTCAACCTCCAGGTCGGATGAAGCAGCGGAGATGGGCGCTTCAAAGGCTTGTTGCAGTTCGGTCAATCGGGCCTGCATCTCGCGCATCTCGTCGGCCAATTGTTGCTGGTGGAACTGTTCACTCGCCGAGCGTTCCGCTGCGATTTCACCGGCAGTCAACGGACCACGGGTGGATTGGCTACTCGCCCGGCTCGGATCAAATTCAGCGGGGTCGGCGTCAGACATTTTCTGAATGGTGCCGTATGCCGTCGGGATAAAAACCAGGGTGAGCTGGATATCCCGCACAGTGCAGGTGTTGGAATTGTTCTTCTCACCGCTGAGGTAGAAGGTGTTGTTGCCCGCGGTGACGGGGAACATGGCCATATTGCTCTGGGGCACGACGTACAAACCGTTGCCGATGGTGCTGGACAGGAAGACGTTGATATCCTGGTTGTCGGGCAAGACGGTGGGATCGCTGGTCAAGCCGATGGTCGTGAATGTGGTCGCATTGAACAAATCGATCGCCACTTCACAGCTGGCCATGGCCATGACGTAACCACTGGCCGGTGCGACGATTGTTCGCGAAGTCAGCGCGGCCACGGAAGTGGTCAGTTGCACCGCACCGCTGGCAAAAGCCTTGGCGCTGGCGGCCCCGGTTTCAGCGCTGGTTTCGAAGGGGCTGATTGAGGCCGAGGGCATGACCACCGAGCTGTCGCCCGTGAGATCCGATCGCCACTGCATGGTGGAAGGACCGCCAACAAGGGTCATGCTGGCACCTGAACCCCTGGCACCATCCAGAACGATACCCGAAGTCGTGTTGTCGTGCATGAGCGTCATCGTGGCTCCCAGGCCCGCACCGTCCGGCTCGATCGTAGCGTGAAGGACACCATTTTCAGACCTCAGGTCCAACTGTCCACCTTCACCATTGCGATTCCCATAGAG
>JADGEP010000481.1 GCA_016744275.1 Candidatus Krumholzibacteriia bacterium
GGCCCGGGCAGGTCTGCTTCACGGCGGGCGGGACCGAGGCGAACAACCTCGCCGTGATCGGGGTCGCGCGAGCCCAGAAGAAGCAGGGGCGGCACGTCCTGGTCGGGCCGACCGAGCAGCAGGCCAGCCACCAGGACTCCGGCCAACAGCAAGGGCAGGATCTGTTTCGCAAAGCCCCAGCTGGCCTCGAACCATTCGCCCAATTCGCCTTCTTCACTGGCGATGGCCCAGGCGAACGCCACCGAGAGCGTGGCAAAAACGGCAACCGGCCCGCCCGGCCACAGGCCCGCGCCAATGCCCACCAAGGCGGCCACCAAGGCTTTCCACCACGGCAGGCCGTACCACCCGCACAGTGTCGCCAAAAGCCCTGCGCCGCCAGCCCCTGCCAGCCACCATTTCCAGGTGTAGACCGTCGCAAATATTCCCGTGCCGCCGCTGCCCCAATTGGCAAAAACGAGGACCAACACCATGGCGAGCATCGTCAGTCCGGTCTGATGTATGGGGCGCGAGGCCTCGCTGGGCATGGCGGCCGCTGCCATCTGGGAGTCGCGTTGGTCGCGGCGGAAGATGAACTGCATCAAGAGACCAATGACGATGCTGAAAACCACGGCGCCAATGGCACGGGCCAGGCCGATATCCGTGCCCAGCACCCGGGCCGTCAGGATGATCGCCAAGGCGTTGACCGCTGGCCCGGAGTAGAGAAAAGCCGTGGCTGGTCCAATGCCTGCGCCCATGCCGTAGATGCCGGCAAATAGGGGCAAGACCGTGCACGAGCACACGGCCAATACGGTGCCGGCCACCGAAGCCACGCTGTAGGCCACGACCTTGCGCGCTCCGGCGCCCAGATATTTCATGACGGCGGTCTGGCTCACGAAGACGGAGATGGCGCCGGCGATAAAAAAGGCTGGGACGAGGCAGAGCAGCACGTGTTCGCGGGCATACCATCTGGTCAAGGCCAAGGCTTCGTGCACCGCGCCATCGAAGCGGGCGTGGCCCACGGGCAAGTGGTAAAGG
Source organism: Candidatus Krumholzibacteriia bacterium (assembly GCA_016744275.1). Taxonomy (GTDB): domain Bacteria; phylum Krumholzibacteriota; class Krumholzibacteriia; order LZORAL124-64-63; family LZORAL124-64-63; genus JAGRNP01. Next base: position 1,015 of record JADGEP010000481.1, read on the forward strand.
CCGGCAAATATGGCGAGTCCCAGGCCCAGGGTTTTGGCCTCCTTGGCCCAGGTCATCGGATCACATCCAGGTCGACAGGTTGGCCGGTGCCGTTGATGACACTCTCGACACACCCATAAAACGAAGTGATGCAGGGGCATTCCAGGCGGTAGAAGACCTGATTGCCGCGTTTCTCACTGGACAGGATGCCTGCATTGCGCAGCACCGCGAGATGACGCGAGACGGTGGACATGTCCGCGTCGATGATCTTGTTCAGGTCGCAAACGCAGCGCTCGCCGTCGGCCAGGGCGTCGATGATGGCCAGGCGCGAAGGGTGGCCGAGGGCTTTGAAGACTTCGGCGCGGGCTTCCAGGAGTGCTGGGGTGGGCGTGGGCATGGCTCTTCTTTCTGCGTGGCGAATTCGTTTGTGGGTATTTGGCAAAATAGACAAATAGTTTCTTCAGAGCAAACAATTATTGAAAATGTTTGCCCATTTGACCTCAGGATTCTGTATCTGGTTGGAACCAACCGGCGGTTTGTTTGCAGAAGCTCACCAAACCCAACATCAGTGGCACTTCAATCAGGACACCGACTACCGTGGCCAGCGCCGCTCCGGATGACAAGCCAAAGAGCATGACCGCCGTGGCGATGGCCACTTCGAAATGATTTGAGGCGCCAATCATCGCTGTCGGCGCAGCATCACGATAGCTCAGCCCCAGGACCCGGGCGGCCACATAGGTGATGAGGAAAATCAACACGGTTTGCAAGAACAACGGCACGGCGATCCAAAGAATCGTCAGCGGGTTGGCCAGGATGACTTCGCCCTTGAACGAAAAGAGCAAGACCAGAGTGAGCAGCAACGCGGTGATGGTCACCGGCGTCAACACTGGTAAAAATTGGTCATTGAACCAGGCGTCGCCTTTGCCGTTGATGATCAATTTGCGCGATACGTATCCGGCCAGCAGGGGCAGGGCCACGTAGACGCCGATGGACAGCAAGAGCGCTTGCCAGGGGATGGGCAGGCGGCCCACGCCCAAGAGAAATCCGCCGAGCACGCCATAGAGCACCAGCATGGTCAACGAATTGATCGCCACCATGACTAGGGTGTGGCCGGCATTGCCCCGGGCCAGATGACCCCAGACCAGCACCATCGCGGTGCAGGGAGCAATTCCCAGCAGGATGCATCCGGCCAGGTAGCTGCGCCAAAGCGGAATCTCGAGCATCTTGATGCCGTCTTGCATCACGACGGTGCCGGCGCCGTGCAGGGCGCCGAGGGGTAAGTCCAGGCCCAGAGGCATTTTCACCAGATCGACAGCCTCGGGGCCAATGAAAGTGCGGAAGGCATAGCCCAGGAAAAACACGCTGATGGCGTACATGGTGAAGGGCTTGATGGCCCAGTTGACGATCAGGGTCAAGCCCACCGGCTTGAGGCTGCGTCCGGCCTTGACCACTTCGCCGAAGTCGATTTTCACCATGATGGGGTACATCATGAAGAAGAGACAAACGGCGATGGGGATCGAAACAACCGGTGCGCCGTCGACGGTGAGAGCCATGCCGTCGAGGGTGCGGGGCGCGTCCTGATTCATGCGAATGCGCCATTTTGCACCAGTGGCAAGGACGGGGTACAGCACGGCCGAAAAGAGCAAGATGCCCAGCATAATCGACCAGATGAGGTGGGTTTTGT
>JADGEP010000482.1:0-2379 GCA_016744275.1 Candidatus Krumholzibacteriia bacterium
GGGCTACACCGTGGGCACGGTTCTATTCTCCAGCGTGTTTTTGGCGGGTTTAAAAGGAATCCTCAGTGGCATCACCCTATATTTCGTGCTGCTGCTGGCGCGCTGTTGCCAGTCGGTCATTATGGCCGCAACCAGCCCCTCGGCGGCAGCCAGGGACAGGCGAGCATGCTGGAGATCTACACCAAGGAAATCCTGAATATCCGGGATAAACTCTACGCTATCCTTGCCAAGCACTCCGGCCAGACCACTGAAAAGATCGCCGCAGACAGCGACCGTGATTTTTTCATGTCGGCTGACGAGGCCAAGGAATATGGCCTGGTCGATAAGGTGATCGAAAATCGCAGTGAAATTGAGCCCGAGAAACCCAAGGGCAAAAAATAGAACGGGAAAGCCCGTCAGCAGCAATTGGACGGGGGCCGACCAGCTTGGCCCCGGTTCAGCGGAGGACCGATGAAGCGACGCCAGAACGGCAGCCCCCAGATGATCAAATGCTCATTCTGCGCCCGTGGCCAGGATGAAGTGGCGAAACTTGTCGCCGGCCCATCGAGTGTGTACATCTGCAGCGAGTGCATCAAGCTGTGCAATGACATCCTTGAGGGTGAACTTCTGGACGAAGCCTCATTGGCGCCGCCGAAATTTCCCAAGCCCCGTGAAATCCGGGACTATCTCGAGCAGTACGTCATTGGCCAGGAAGAGGCCAAGGTCAGTCTCTCGGTAGCGGTCTACAACCACTACAAACGCATCCATCAGAAGAAGACCAGCGATGGCGTGGAGATCGACAAGTCGAATATCCTGCTGTTGGGAAATACCGGTACGGGCAAGACCCTGCTGGCCCAGACGCTGGCCAAATATCTGAACGTGCCTTTTGCCATTGCCGACGCCACGGCGCTGACTGAAGCGGGATACGTGGGCGAGGATGTCGAGAATATTCTGGTGCGGCTGCTGCAGGCGGCTGACTACAATATTCCGGCGGCGGAACAGGGCATCGTCTACGTCGATGAGATCGACAAGATCGGGCGCAAGAGCGGCAACCCTTCCATCACTCGGGACGTTTCCGGTGAAGGTGTGCAGCAAGCCCTGCTGAAGATCCTCGAGGGCACGGTGGCCAATGTGCCGCCGCAGGGAGGCCGCAAGCATCCCCAGCAGAAGTACCTCGAAGTCAATACCAAGAACATCCTGTTCATTTGTGGCGGCGCCTTCCAAGGCCTGGAAAAAATCATCGAGCGGCGCGTCGGCAAGAACGTACTCGGCTTTGCCCGCGAAGAAGAATTCACGAAAAGCGAACAGCGCGAAGAATTCCTCGGCCTGGTCGAGTCCCAGGACCTGATGCAGTTTGGCCTGATTCCGGAGCTGATCGGCCGCATGCCTGTGGTGACCTACATGCATGAGCTGGACCGGGATGCCATGCGCCGCATTTTGACAGAGCCCCGCAACTCTCTGACCAAGCAGTACCAGAAGCTGCTGGACATGGAGGACGTGGATCTGGTTTTCGAGCCTGACAGTCTCGAAGCCATCGCCGATCTGGCCATTGAACGCAAAACCGGCGCCCGGGGGCTGAGGTCCATCCTCGAAAGCATCATGCGGGACACCATGTTCGACATCCCGTCGCGGGAGGGTGTCCGCCAGGTCATCATCAGCCGCGAGACGGTCACGGACAAAGTGGAACCTGAAGTGGTGCTGGGTGATCCGCCGATCGACCTCAAGGAAGCGTAAAAACCCCTCCTTTTGGGAAAATTTCCTGAGCGGGTCGCACTGATCCGTCTATATTTGATTGAACCTTACCGATTGTCCACGTGCGGCCACCAATGGGGTGCCCGCACCGATGTCGTGCGCCGTGATTTTGCGACGCCGCAGATTTGAGCGGAGAATAATGAGCCCCACCAAACCGAACAACACCGAATTGAAAAACACTGACGATGGGCAGGACATCTTTCTGCCGGGCGAATTGCCGATGCTGCCGTTGCGCGACATCGTGGTCTTTCCCTACATGGTCACCCCGCTGCTGGTGGGACGCACCCGGTCAGTCGCCGCCGTTGAGGCCGCCATGGAGCGGGACAAATATTTGTGCGTGATCGCCCAGAAGGAACCCGAGACCGAAGATCCCGAAGGCGACGATCTCTTTCGGGTCGGCACGGTGATCAAGGTGTTGCAGATCATCCGCACTCCGGATGAAACCCTTAAGATCCTGGTCGAAGGCGTGGCGCGGGTGCATGTGCGCGATGTGGTGGAGGCCGATGGTTTTCTCGAAGTGAGCGTGGACCAGATCGATGAGATTCCGTCGACGGGCACTGAGGTCGAAGCATTGAGCCGTTCGATCAAGGAGCGTTTCAAGGAGTATGTGCGGCTGAACAAACGCCTGCCCGATGAGGTGCTCCTGTC
>JADGEP010000482.1:2389-2663 GCA_016744275.1 Candidatus Krumholzibacteriia bacterium
TCCTGTCGGTATTGAACCTGGACGAGATCGGCCGCATGGCTGATTCCATCAGTGCCTACATCCTGGGCAAGGTGCCGTTGAAGCAGGAGCTGCTCGAAGAGCCCGCTTTGGAATTGCGGCTGCGGCGCATCAATCAGATCCTGGCCAGTGAGCTGGATATTCTGGAAATCGAACAGCGCATCGACGGCGAAGTGCAGACTCAGGTGCAGCGCAACCAGCGTGAGTTTTATCTCAACGAACAGCTGCGCGCCATCCGCAAGGAGCTGGGCTACAC
>JADGEP010000483.1 GCA_016744275.1 Candidatus Krumholzibacteriia bacterium
GTCCATGTCGTTGCCACCAACGCCCAGGCCGCCCACGCCGATGCCTTGCATGCGGTCGCCGCCGACACCGAGTCCGCCGACTGCGATACCAGCAATGTCATTGCCGCCCACACCCAGACCACCCAGGGCAACGCCCGAAATGTCGTCGGCGCCGACTCCCAAACCACCGACCACCAGGCCGGCCACATCGTTGGCGCCGATGCCCAGGCCACCAACGAAGATCCCGTTCAGGTCGTCGGCGCCGATGCCCAGTCCGGCCAGACCGATGCCGTCCATTTGATTGGCGCCAATGCCGATGCCGCCTACCGAAATGCCGCGCATGTCGCCGTTGCCAATGCCGATACCGCTGAGGACCAAGCCGGTCGTGCTGGCGGCTTCGTGGCCAATCAGGTTCAGCGTGATGCCGCTGTAGTGGGCCCGGTGGTTGTCACGCGGAGGGCCAATCGTGATATTCAAACCGCGCACCATCTCCACTTCGCGGTCCGACCAATTCAGCCGGATGCCCGAAAAACTGGTGAGGTTGCCAAAACCCAGGCCATTATCCTGTGAGGGCAGGCCAAATCCGCCAGCTGAGGCGGCAGTCGCCAGGGTCATCAGGATCGTGGTGGCAATGATCAGGCGCAGCGTCTTCATGGTCATCCTTTCGGCACGGTTCTTCTCGGTTGGCAAAGGCAAAGACGCACCTCACTCCGAACTGTTACATCCGGCGGCGGCCGATTGCGATTTTGTATAAGCTGTGCTTCCCGACCAATTGCCCAGCGCCTGCTGGGTTCGACTATCGCCAGGGGAAAGGACCACAATGCCTGAATTCAAGGAACACGAGCCCGGAACCTTTTGCTACGCGGAGCTGGTCAGCTCCGACCCAAAGGCTTCGAGCGAGTTTTATATGGAAATGTTCGGTTGGGGCCGCAACGACCAGGACATGGGAGAGGTCGGCATCTACACCCAGTTTGAACGGGGTGGGGCCGTCACGGCGGCCCAGTATCAATTGCCGGCAGAACAGGCCTCAGCCGGTGTGCCCTCCCACTGGGGGCAATATGTCTCGGTGAGCGATGTGGATGAATTGACCGGGAAAGCCCGGGACCTCGGCGGAGAAATCCTCATGGGGCCCTTTGATGTGGCTGATTACGGCCGGATGACGGTGGTGAAAGATCCGCAGGGGGCAGTCATCAATCTGTGGCAATCCAAGGCCAACAATGGCGTCGGCCTTTTGGATGAACCGGGATCCATGTGTTGGAATGAATTGATGACCTCGGACACCGATGGTGCGGGCAAGTTCTACACCAATCTCTTTGGGTGGACCACCGAGACGATGGAAATGGGGGAAGCGGGTCTCTACACCATGTGGACCAGAGGTGAGGGAAACCGGCCGGGCGGTGGCATGATTGCCATTCCAACCGACAAGGGCCCCATCCCTCCGCATTGGTTGCTCTATTTTGCGGTCGAAGACCCTGCCGCCTCCCTGGCGCAGGCCGAAAAATTGGGTGGCCAGGCCATTGTGCCGGTGACGGACATTCCCAATGCCGGAAGCTTTGCCGTGATCCAGGATCCGGTGGGTGCGGTGTTTGGCATCTACAAGGGCAATCAATAGCCCTTGCGAGATGACGAAGGGCCGGAGTGCATCCGGCCCTTTTTCTTTTGTCTTTGACTGGCGGATGCCGATACTTTTGAAAGGATTGGTGTGTGCCGGCAACCCGATGGGGAGTAGAAAGATGAAGACCTCGCGCGTATCCGCTTTGGGCCTGACGGTGTTGCTGCTGATCGGGGCCGCTGTCCTGATCACTGTCTTGGCGATGTGATCTGTTGAAACAGTTTTCCGCAGCGATGAAGTCGCATTTGTGGGGACGGCCGCAGGTGGTGTGGTGGGCGCTGGCATTGGCCTATGGGGCCCTGCAATGGGCCCGCCGGAGGGGCGACCTGCCACTGATGATTGATTGGTATTTCGCCGATGTCTTGTGTTTGCCGCTGGTCCTGGGACTGGTTCTGGCGGCCCAGCGTCTTGTTGGACGTCCTGCTGACTGGACCCTGCCCTGGTGGCACGGCCTGGCCGGAGCAATCTTTTACGCCGTGTATTTCGAAGGCGTATTGCCCCGGCTTTCCGACCGCGCCGTAGCCGACCCCACCGACGCCTTGGCTTACTTGTTGGGTTGGGGTGTATTCGAATCGTTGATCAACCAACCCGGCCGCAAAATTGCCAGCAGCGGCATCCATCAGATTCCGAAAAAGCCGCGACCTGAAGGCCATGGCTTACCGGTTCAGTCGGCTTGATGCTTCAGGGCCGCCCTTGCCAAAGGGAAGAGATTCCTGAATCTTGTACGATGCAATTGCTACCAATGTCCCTTGTTCCCGGAGGAATCCATGAACATCTTCACCGCGGCTGCCGAACGCCGTTCTGTCAAAAAATTTGACCCCGATCATGTCATGACCGAAGCAGAAATCGAACAGTTGATGCAGGCGGCCATACTATCGCCCACTTCGTACAACATTCAGAACTGGCGCTTTGTCGTGATGACTGATCCGGCTCAAAAACAAAAAGTGCGGGATGCCGGTTGGAACCAGGAGCAGTTCACCCACTGCTCCGTGCTGGTGATCATTTGTGGCGACCGCAATGCCTACAATCAGGATACGGAGCGCTACTGGGCCAACGCACCGG
>JADGEP010000484.1 GCA_016744275.1 Candidatus Krumholzibacteriia bacterium
GCCTACGTCTGCCATGATCTTGCCCTGCGCCCCCACGTTCAGTGGCGAAAGAACCGCCGTGCTGGCCAGCATCACAAAACCAAAAACGGCCACCAGATAGAAAATCCGGTCGCGCACGGTCTCGCGAAAAGTGCTCATCGCCAAGGCTGCAATTTGTCCGTTCATGAATTCACTTTCGCGTTGTTCGGCGCCGCTGTTTTGGTGCTGGCGTGAACAGCCATGTAGAGTTCTTCGAGTCCCGTGCGCTGGGTGTCGACCGATTGCACTTCGATATCCGCCGAGTGGCACAGCGCCAGCAGTTCCCGCAATTGGTCAATGTCCTGGGTTTCGACCCGCACGTGGTTGGTGCCGGCGGGTTGCAAGCCCGTCTGCACCCATGCTGGCAATTGCAGCCCGTCCTGTTTGCCCGGCTCGCACGCCATGTGCACCTGGTAACTGCAACTGTTGCCGAAGTCCCGCAGGCTCCGGGTTTCCACAAGACGGCCATCACAGAGAATGCCCACGTTGTCAGCCAACAATTCCACATCCGGTACGATATGAGACGAAAGAATGATCGTCTTGCCCTGAGCCTTGAGTTCGAGAAGCAATTCGCGGACTTCGCGGCGGCCCATGGGATCGAGGCCCGACATGGGCTCGTCCAGTATCAGAATATCCGGGTCACCCAGCAGTGTCTGGGCCAGGCCGATGCGTTGCAGCATGCCTTTGGAAAACTTGGCCAGCCGGCGGTCAGCGTGGTCAGCCATGCCGGTGCGTTCCAGGACGTCGGCGATGCGCTTGGTCTGCAGATCCTTGGGCAGGCTCAACAGTGCCGCGTAAAACTTGAGCAATTCGCGGCCGGTGAGATGTTCGAAAAAGTAGGGCCGCTCGGGCAGGTATCCGACACAACTGCGGGATTCGCAACGCCGATGGTCCTGGCCCATGATGCTGATCTCGCCGCGGTCGGCATGGACCAGATCCAGAATGCAGTTGATCGTGGTGGTCTTGCCGGCGCCATTGTGTCCCAGCAGCGCAAAAACAGACCCGCGCGGAACGGTGAACGATACGCCGTCCACCCCGCGGATGCGGCGTTTGAGGAATCCAGAGCGAAACGATTTGCAGAGATCGACCACAGCCAGGGCGTCGGTCGCCAATTTGTTGGGCCGGGCGGTACGCGGCACCCGCGTGGTGTCGCCCAAGGCCGGACGGGGCTCTATTTCTGGCTTGTTAGTTGCCACTGCCTGGAAACTCAACATCCACCTCCGGGCGCGAATCACTGGGATTCCGCCGTTGTTTGCCGTTTTGGTGTCCTCGATTTTCTTCTGCCGACTAACTTGCAACCAGAATGCCAGTCACCAAAAAAAGAGCACCGGCCCTCAGGACCGGTGCCTCAAATGCTCGATTTGTGGGATCAATTGCCGTTGGAAATGGTCAACACATTGTTGGCTTTCCCAAATGCGGTGATCGTATAGCCAGTGATGACTCCACCAGCCACCACCGATTCCACGCCAATCTCACCGGCGGCAGCCGCCTGGGCCCCAAAACGGGGTTCGGTCAACAGACCCGAAAAGGTATTGGTCATCAGGCCTTGGCCTGGCAGCAACGGCGTCAAATCCGCGCCATTGACTGAATAGAGACCATCGTTGCGCACTGAAAAATCCTCCACAGCCAACTGAATGGTGTGGGCGTTGGACTTGGTGGACGCTTCCTTGGCATGGTTCTGCATATTCAGATAGTTGGGAATGGCCATGGAGGCCAATAGCCCTATAACGACCACAACAATCATCAATTCGATCAGTGTAAAACCTTCGCGCTTTTTCATATCTGCTCCCAAGCCCCCAGCCAACAAGTTCATTTTCCTGTCAGAGTCGTGATCAGACGCGGCCGTTTTTCGGGCCCCATGGCAAATGCCTGGATGACGTAATCGCCGCCTCTGGTTGGTGAACGGTAGGTCAAATCCCCCGCTTCACCCCTGAATACTATTTCATCGTCCGTATAGGGATTTACTGGAGCAGAATCCGCGGGCAGGAAGGGTAAAAGATCCAGCGCGTCTTCTGCATAGCGACCCTGGTGAACGGCGGCGTAGGATTCAGCGGCCAATTGCAGGGTGGCCGCGTTGCCCACCACGGCGGCCGATTTCGCCCGCATCTTCATGGTGTGGTAGGCCGGCACTCCCAGCAATCCGAGGCAGACAACGACCAGTCCCACGGTTCCGACGGCCAGAACGACATCAGGCAACGTCGGTTTTTTGAAAACCAACAGCGCCTTTGCCCGGGCCAACCACCCCCGCCAGTCCAGTTTGATTTGCAAGGCCATCGTCATCTTCCCCTTGTGGTAGTCGAAAGGGCGGGACCGTTTGCACGACCCCGCCCTCGCGAATCAATCCGACAGGATCTTACTGACCGCTCGTGAGCGTCAGGATAATACCGTCAGCGGCAGGACCCTGGGTCGCATCCTTGCCATAACCGGTGATCGTGTAACCAACGTTAACGCCACCCTGGACGACAGCCGCGATACCGATCTGACCAGCACCACCAGCAGCAGCAGCCCAACGGGGCTCCTGGGCAACACCGGTGAACGCGTTGTCGAGCAGCGCGCCGCCAGGCAGCAGAGCCAGCAGGTCGGCGCCAGCGTCCGAGTAGATACCATCGTTACGGACGGCAAAAT
>JADGEP010000485.1 GCA_016744275.1 Candidatus Krumholzibacteriia bacterium
TCATTGAGCACAGCTGTGAATATCGGCGTCAGCCAAGCACTCATGGTTCCAGGTGAGGGTCAGGAAATCCTGGAAATCGTTGTCACTCTGGTTGATGCCACCGGCGCCCCGATTGCGGGCTATCCGAAAGAAGATATCCGCTTTGAGAGCGTCATTCCGGGTGAACTCATATTCTGCGAAGGCAGGGACCACGCCCTTGTGGACACCGACGCGATGGGAGTGACCCGTATTCTTACTACCTTCAGCGGTGGGGGGTGTACACAGAGCGGTGTAAAAGTTGTCGTCGGTGGAGTGACGTTGGCAGGAACCCCATTGTCAATAGATGTCGCAAGCCCAGACATGAACGGCGACTTGCTCGTGGATTTCAGGGATTTCGTCGAATTTAGTCCCGCTTTTGGCGGTGCGTATTCTTCCTGTGCAGATTTGAATTTTAACGGCATTGTCAATATTGACGACGCGCTTGCATTATATGACTATTTGTGCAGAACCTGTCCTAGTGGTACTCCGATTTCGAATACGACAATGGCCGGTGAGATTGGTGTGTTCTTCGATACGGCCGGTACACAGACTGGAATTCAGGGCCTGAATCCAGGGGACAACTTTGAATTCCACGTAGTGGCGTTTTCGGCCCCCGGAGGTATTGCAGGCTTTCAGTTCGGAGTAACGGTTGACGACGCCAATGTTACCGTAAGCGGCTATAGTACGTCCCCAGGGTTGGATATTGGTGACGTACATTTGAACCCGATGATTGGTCTCTACAATGGAGTCGAACAAATCAGCAGCCCGACCCTGCTCGCGAGTTTTCAGGCAACACTCACTGGACCTGTGACCGATTCGCCAATCTGCTTGGGGCCACCGGGCATAAACCAGTGCGGTTCGGAGCCCTCGGGCCCGGCATACATTCGTTACTCGGACGGTGAGTGGCGGCAATTCAATCAAGCCTATGAGGGTTGTGCCTACATCAACGGCTATGGACCAGTTGCTACTGAAGCCACCTCTTGGGGATCCTTGAAAGCCATCTTTCGCGACTAAAATGCCCCCATGTTTTTGCGAGCCCCTTCAACATGGTTGTGGGGGCTTTTTTGTGATTTGACCTTGTCCCTGCCTGCCCTTTTCCGACATCTCGAAAGGCTACCTTGTTGTAGCCAGGAGGTGTTGATATGAGTACCCCCAGACGTCGCTATAGCCGAGTCCAGGGAACGGGCCGTTCTCAGTCCCAGGTTGCCGAAGATCTGGGTGTCAGTGCGAATACCCTATGTCGTTGGATGAAGGAGTCCCGGACCGAGAAGGCCGATCCTTTCCCAGGCAAAGGTCGGCAGACTAGCCAGGCCGAACCAAACCACCGATCATCAGTCGGAGTCACCACCGCTCAACGCCCGCGCCCAATTCAAAACAACCGTCGCGCTGCCGTCCCGCGGCGGTGCAACGGCACGCAACGCAAGCACCCGGCTCCCATCGGGAGTCCAGGCGCCGCCGCGCAGGCCGGTTGGAAATTCGAAGATCGTCTCCGGGGTTCCGGTTCGGAGCGGTTCCGCCTGGAATGATGCGCGGTCTCGCCTCACGCCGTCTTCGCTGAAACCGATGAAGAAAATCGCCTTGCCGTCGGGCTGCCAGCGCGGCTGGGCCCCGCCGTCGATGGAAACCCGATGGGCCTGGGCCGGGACGGGGAATGAGTTGACGACCACGTAGGTTTCACCGTCAAAGATCATGTAGGCGACCCAGCGGCCGTCTGGTGAGAAGTGCGCCTGACGCTCCTGGGCGACCTCTTGCACATAGGGCCGCGGCTCTCCCGAGCCGTCGGTCGGCGCGACCCACAGGTCCATGTTCGTGCCCTCGCCGAGCTGCTCGTAGATCAGGTACTTTCCATCCGGTGACCAATCATACGGGTTCTTGAATGGGGCCGGACCGACCACCAACGGTTCAGCCGGCCCGCCGCTGGTGAACGGTTTTCGGTAGATGTTCGAGGGTCCTTCCGCGTCCGAGGAGTACGCGATGTGCGCCCCATCGGGGGACCAGACAGGATCTGATTTGTTCCCGGCTCCCTGGGTGAAACGGGTCGCCACCAGGCGGTCAAGTTCCAGGGTCCAGATGTCGGATTCTTCCGGAGACACAACCCGGACGACCGCCAGATGGCGGCCGTCTGGCGAAAGTGTCGGGCTGTCGAATTGGCTTGGTTCCACGTCCAGGGTCTCCAGCTCCTCGCCGGTGGTGCCGTCCAGCCAGGTGAGGCGGGTGCGGGGGTCATCCGGAGTCTGGAACGCGAGGTGTCCGGTGCGGGAGGCCGAGAGGGCGGGCTTGCCCACGGATTCTGAGATGGCGGGCGCATCATCCACGGCGATCGGCTCTCCTGAAACAGCCAGGGTTTTGGCGTCGAAGGCCTGCGCCACGATTTTGCGCCCCCGCTGGAACAGGAGGTATCCGGGCTCCGTGTAGACCGGCGAGGTCAAGGCGGTGGTGACGACGGTGGGCGCGCGGCCGTCGACGTGGCCGGCGAAGACGGTCAGCAGCCGGCTTTTGCCAGGCAAGGCGACGTAGAGGAACGTCTCGCCGTCCGGCAGAAAGTGGGGATAACGGTGAGTGGTTTCGCCCAGGCTTTCGTCGAGAGCGGTGACGGGTTCGGGTGTGCCTCCGTCGACGGGCAC
>JADGEP010000486.1 GCA_016744275.1 Candidatus Krumholzibacteriia bacterium
CTTCCAGGCCGCTCTTTTTGCGCAGATTCTGCACTTTGTTGATGATCTCCCGGCAGAGTCCTTCCTGACGCAATTCATCAGTCAGGGTCGTATCGAGAGCAACGGTCAATCCGGCCGAACCGCCTGCCACATAAGGCGCCACGCCGGCCTCTGCGACCAGGACCTCTTCAAAAGTGAAAGCAACCATCTCTCCAGCCAAATCCAGCTCCACCCGATTGTCCTGACGCAGGGTCATGATTTGGTCGGGGGTCATGGCAGTGATAGCGGCCGCAGCAGCTTTGGCCTGCTTGCCAAACCGCGGACCGAGAGCCCGAAAATTGGCCTTGGCGCTCAACATCGCCACTTCGCGCGGATCATCCACAGTGCTGATGGCCTTGAGGTTCAGCTCTTCACAGATGTAGCCTTGCAGAGTTTCGGACGCCATCAACAAGGACACGCGATCATCATTGGCGTGCATCAGCAATTGGCCCAGAGGTTGGCGGGTTTTAAGTCCCGACTCCTGGCGCAAGCTGCGGCCCAGACCAACGACGGCCTGGGCGGCGGCCATGCTTTTCTCAAGAGCTTCGTCGATGAGGCCCGTGTCGCTGGCCGGGAAATCGGCCAGATGCACCGAAGCTGAAGCATCACCATGGGATACCAGGCCCCGGAAAATTTCTTCGGCCGTGAACGGAATGAACGGGGCCAATAAGCGCAGGCTGGATTCCAGAACGGTGTACAAAGTCGAAAACGCCGCCCGTTTATCCGGGGTCATCTCGCCTTTCCAGAACCGGCGACGGCTGAGCCGGATGTACCAGTTGCTCACATCATCCAGGAAGAACGTGCTGATGGTTTTGGCGGCCCGCGTCAGGTGCAGGGCTTCCAAATCTTCGGACACCGATCGTGTCACGCTCTGCAGACGGCTGAGGATCCACTTGTCCAACAGATCCAACTGCTGCTCGCCCCCGGCTTCCATGCGAAAGTCGTCCAGATTGGCGTACAGCGTGAAGAAATTGTAGGTGTTTTCCAGGGTGGCCAGCAGTTTGCGCTGGGCTTCTTTCACACCGTCAAGATCAAACTTGGTGGTCGTCCAGACGGGGCTGCAGGTCAGCATGTACCAGCGCAATGGGTCAGCCCCGGCGGTGCGCATGATCTCCATGGGGTCGACCGTATTGCCCAGACTTTTGGACATCTTCTTGCCCTTGTTGTCCAGGATCAGCTCGTTCACCAGGCAACTTTTATAGCTGCTCTCACCCTTGAGGAAGGTCGAGATCACCAGCATGGTGTAGAACCAACCGCGGGTCTGGTCGATGCCTTCGCTGATGAAATCGGCGGGGAACTGACTTTCGAACAGCTCTTTGTTTTCGAACGGATAGTGGTACTGGGCAAAGGGCATGCTGCCCGAGTCGAACCAGCAGTCGATGACTTCGCTGGTGCGGTGCATGGTGCCGTGGCAGCCTTTTTCCGTACAACCAAAAGTGATGTTGTCCACATGGGGACGGTGCAAATCCAACTCGCTTTGATCCTGCCCCGTCAGCTCGCTGAGGTCGGCGCGGCAGGTCGGCAGGTGTTTCTCGCCGCAGTCATCACAGATCCACACGTTCAGGGGCGTGCCCCAGAAACGGTTGCGGCTCAAGCTCCAGTCGATGTTGCCGGCCAACCAGTTGCCAAATCGTCCGTGCCCCACCTCGGGTGGCGCCCAGGTGATGTTCGCGTTGGCCTCCACCAGCTTGTCCCGCATCTCGCTGGTCTTGATAAACCAACTGGGCGTGGCAAAATAGATCAGCGCGTTGTCGCAACGATCGTGGAAAGGATAATCGTGAGCGTAGCTTTCTTCCTTGAGCAACTGGCCGGTGGCCGCCAGGTGTTTGATGATCGGACGATCGGCTTTCTTGACGTGTAATCCGGCCCAGGGCTCGACCTCGGCCGTGAATTCGCCATTGGCATCGACCGGACGGAAAAAGCTGAGATTTTCGCGGCGGCCCACCTGGTAATCGTCTTCACCAAACGCCGGCGCCATGTGCACGATGCCGGTGCCGGAATCGAGGGTCACAAAATCGGCTTCAACCACGACGAAGGATTTTTTGCCCTCTTCGGGTTCCACGTAGGGCAGCAATTGTTCGTACGTGCGGCCCAGTAAGGTGCTGCCTTTGAAGGTCTCGAGCACTTCCGGCACCGGGCCTTCAGCGGCCTCGGCCAATTCCTGAAGCAGGCTCAGGCGTGCTTCGGCCAGGATGTAGACTTCACCGGCATGGCGGACCCGCACGTAGTCGAAATCCTTGCCAATGGCCAAAGCCACATTTGAAGGCAAAGTCCAGGGCGTGGTGGTCCAGGTCAGGAAATACTCGTCGCAGTCGCTGGCCTTGAGCTTCACGTAGATACTCGGGTCGTTCACCTTGCGGTAACTGTTGGCCATCTCATTGGCGCTGATGGGCGTGGCGCACACCGGGCAGTAGGGCACCACCTTGTGCCCTTTGTAGAGCATGTCCTTGCGGTGGAACTGGTTCAGGATCCACCACACGGTTTCAATGTAGTTGTTGTCGTAGGTGATGTAGGGATCGTCCAGGTTCACCCAGTAGCCCAGTTTTTCGGTGAATTCGTCCCAGTCTTCCTTGCAAGTCCAGACACTCTCGCGGCACTTGTCGTTGAAAGGCCCCAGCCC
>JADGEP010000487.1 GCA_016744275.1 Candidatus Krumholzibacteriia bacterium
CATAGGATCATAGCCAAATCCACGTTCCCCGCGTATGGGCCAGACCAATTGGCCGGGCATAACGCCTTCGAACACTTCATCGTGACCATCCGGCCATGCGATCACCAAAGTACAGCGAAACTGTGCAGACCGAGGCGAAGCTGCATCAACCGCGATTAGCTCATCATTTGCACGGTTCATGGCCAACATAAAATCCCGCCCATTTGGCGTTTCTGCCCAATCCGCAGTGTAAACGCCCGGTGCGCCAGCCAAAGCATCAATGCATATGCCCGAGTCATCGGCCAATGCGGGCAAACCTGTTGCTTGGGATGCAGCGTGGGCTTTGATCTGGGCATGGCCTTGACCGTTCACAGGCGCACCCACATTGGCTTCCAGGTCAAGAATATCAACAATCCTCAGATTGGTCTGGACCAGGAAGAACTGCGTCAGCGCCTGGTCGCCGGCGTCAGTTACGAGCCGTACGAAGGTGTCACCACTTCGTTTGAGTTCCACAACCAGCTGGGTGAAGAACTGCAATACCGGGGTGGCCTGGAAATGAGCCTGGTGGAGGGCTTTGCCCTGCGCGCTGGCGTTGTCACCGGCCCCAACAAGTTGACCGGTGGTTTTGGTTACACCTACGAGAACGTCGGGGTGAACTACGGCTTCAGCACCGGCGGTGGTGTCCTGGACAGCACTCATCACTTTGGCCTGCATTATGCGTGGGGCGGTGAGGCGCAGTGAGCAAAAACATCACCATGGGCGCGGCGTTGAGTCGCGGTCGTCTGGCGGTCATCGGGTTGATCCTGATGACGGTTCTGGGCATGGTGCCGGTCACGACCGGTGGCGTACCCTGGACTGCAACCGCTGCGGCCGTTGACCACTCCGACCTCGTGGATCTCAACTCAGCCTCCCTGGAGGAGGTGCTGAGTCTGCCGATCCCTGAGGAATTGGCCCACAAGATCGTTGAGTACCGCACTTACCTGAGGTATTTCAACAACGTGTACGAATTGAGGGAAGTGGCCGGGATGACTCCGCAACACCTGGAGGCCCTCAAGCCTCTGGTGGCGACGGTTCCGCCCGAAGCAGCCGACCCTTCGTTGGCCCGACTGAGTGCCAGCTATCGCCAGGTGCGCCAGTACCTGGGTCAGGAAGGATCCAGCGAAGGCCTGGTGGACGAATACCTCGACCGCCTGCGCAATCCTGAGAACCTCAATGAGATGGATATCTGGGACTTGATGTCTTACCAGAACGTCTCGCCGGTGGATGCGACCAACATCATCACCACGCGAGATCGCCTGGGCCGCATCGAGACCGGCCGCCAACTGCGCGGCGCTCAGGGGCTGCGTTACTTCGCGTACCGCAACCTGCGTGACTTCGTGGTCTATAGCGAAGAAGAAAAAGAAGCCGAATCGTCCCAGGACATTTCCGGCTATATACAGACCCGCTACTGGGAAACGCCCTACGCCAATGACGACGAAGAGCTGTCCTTGTCGGGCCTGAACAGTGCCAGGACCAATGCCACATTTTCTCCCGGCTGGATGAGCAAGGCCCGAGTGAATGTCAAAGGTGGCTACCAGGCCGGTTTTCTGACCAGCCAGGAATATGGCGAGACCGACTGGAACGAGACCACCAAGGGTTACGTCGGAGTTTCCGATCGCTCCTTTGGTGACTTTCGCCTCAAATCGGCCGTCGCCGGTAATTTCCGTGTGGCCTATGGCTTGGGTCTGATCATGGACAACACCGATTACATCCACTTCCGCAAAACCGGCTTCGGTTTCAACAAGCGGTTGCTCGGTGTGCACGGTGACCTTTCCCGCAGTTACGAGTACACCCTCAAGGGTGGCGCGTTTGAAGGCACCTACGGTCCGGTGAATGCTTCGTTCTTTGTCTCGAGCGAAAAGAAGGACGGTATTCTCAATGCGGACGGCACCATCAATCGCTACGTGACGATGCGCCCGCGTTTCGAAGATGGATTCTACGATGCCCGGGCCTTTTCCGGCCTGACGCGCGACGCTTTCCAGGAAGACATGATCGGTGGCAACGTCAAGGTGATGTTGGCCCCGGGCACCTTTGTTGGTGTGACCGGATATGAAGCCCGCTACGACCGGGGTTTCAATTCGAATGTCAATACGCTGGTCAGCGATACGGATCTGTTGGAAGCCCGGGATAACGAAATCAGCCAGGGCTACACCAGTGTCTATCTCGATGACGACGGCGTGGAGCAGGAAGCCAAGTTCCGCCGCATCGTGGGCGCCGAAGCCCAAGCGGTATATGGCAACGTTTCATTGCAGGGTGAGTATGCTTTCATGCAGAACCCGCAAAACGGCCTGTTCAGCACTGACAATCCGGACGCCCTGGTCGTCAACGCTTTCAGCCAGTGGAACAACCTGCATCTGTTGGCGGTCTACCGCGACTACGATGTCGGTTTTGACAATCCCTATGGCCGGGCATTCAGCAATGACAGCAAGTACGAAATGACCCTGATGGATTCGTACTACCGTCTGAACGATCCCCTGTACGCCTGGATGGAAACCGAAGGGGCCCAGCCCAAGGCCGAACAGGGAATTTTCCTGGAGACCCGTTACCGGATCAGCCGCAAGTTGATCCTCAGTGGCTTGCAGTTCGACCAGTGGACCCGTAAGGCCGATGGTGCCGAAC
>JADGEP010000488.1 GCA_016744275.1 Candidatus Krumholzibacteriia bacterium
GAGGTACTGCCAAGCTCTGGCAAATAGTTGCCACGTTTCCGGTCGCGTCACCATTGGCGGCCATGGATTCTTCTCGCGCTGATTCCGCGCCATCCACATTGGTCCAGGCTGCGCAATGCAGGACACGGTCAGGAACATGGCTGCCCACAAGTTGGCACACCACTTCCGCATCGGTCAAATCTCCGTCAACCAGATCCACGCCCACCGCTTCATGGTCGGTGGCCAGGGTGGCCATCACCGCCCGGCCCAACATGCCGGCACATCCGGTGACTAGAATCTTCATCTGCATACCCCGTTCTTAATAACTTCAGGCTGGCCCATCAAAAGTCGAATTCGGATTCCGGCTGGGGCTGAGCCCGGCGCGCCGCGCCATTGGCCAAGCCCGCATCAAAGCCACGCCCCATCAGGAAGCGCACCACCTTGGCCAAGGCGTTGTAGTCTGCAGGTCCCCGTTGCTTGCGCCAACGATCAGCTGCAGCCCTGTCCGCCAACTCAACCTCGGTCTCACGATCCAGGATTTCAGCGGCCACTGCCGCGGCCAGGTGTCCGTCCACCTGCTTCTCCCGCAACTTCTTCACAAGATAACGCCTACCCACCGCTCGACTCAAGAGGCAGTCCCGACAAAAGGCTTCGGCATAGCGACGGTCAGAATAAAGACCCTGATCTTTCATCTGTTCCAGCACGGCGTCCACGGCAGCTGCGGTTTGCCCCCGATCGATCAGTTTGTTGCGGATTCTGGCCACCGGTTGCAAGCGGCGATCTAGCATGGCAAACACCCGGCGGGCCACGATTTTTCGCTCGGCAGCCAAAACAATCGCCGCCACGACCTCGGGCAGGACAATTTCCCCTTCAGCGGGAATGCCTTCCGGCACGGACCCGGGCGCAATTTCATATTTGTGACCGGTATCCAGCACCACCTGCACCGAACCCGATTCCTCCCGAAAGTCCAGCAGCCGGGCCTCCCCTGTAGGGAAACCCGGCTGTGCTGAATTGGCCTCCGGCCGCTCGCGGCGTCCGTAAGGTTTTTTTTGCGAACCAGAGAACATCTGGTCAGTCCGCTCCTGACTTAAATATCAAGCCCTGATCACTTCGCGGGCCGGCTGGCTCCACCAGCAGTTGCGGCCGCAGCCTTGCCCGCTGCTGTCGGCACCGGAACGGTGGCCGATCCATCCAGGGCACCGGCCTTGTCTTCGGCCGCGTCTTCTTCAGGAGCACCGGAGTCGGCATACTTGCCGATTTCGTAGTGCCGGAAAACCAGATCCTTGATCGTATCGTAGAGGTCCGTGTTCTCCTGCAGGAAAATGCGCACATTCTCACGCCCCTGCCCCAGCCGCTCTTCACCGAAGCTGTACCAGGCGCCGGATTTCTGGATGACATCGGCTTCGACGCCCAAATCAATCAGGTCGCCTTCCTTGCTGATGCCTTCGCCGTACAGAATGTCGAACTCGGCCTTTTTGAACGGCGGCGCCACCTTGTTCTTCACAACCTTGACCCGCACCTGGTTGCCGACCACCTCTTCACCCTGGGTGATGGCGCCAATGCGCCGGATGTCCAGCCTCACCGAGCTGTAGAATTTCAAGGCGTTGCCACCAGTGGTGGTTTCGGGGTTGCCGAACATGACGCCAATCTTCATACGGATCTGGTTGGTGAACATGACCATGGTATTGGTCTTGGCAATGGCACCGGTGAGCTTGCGCAGGGCCTGGCTCATCAGCCGGGCCTGCAGGCCCACGTGGTGGTCACCCATTTCACCTTCGATTTCTGCCCGGGGCACCAATGCGGCCACCGAATCAACCACAAGGATGTCCACGGCGCCGGAACGCACGAGCATCTCGGTGATTTCCAAAGCCTGCTCACCGGTATCCGGCTGACTCACCAGCAAATTGTCGATGTCCACGCCCAACTTGCGGGCATAGACGGGATCCAAGGCGTGCTCAGCGTCGATAAACGCTGCCACCCCACCCTCTTTCTGACAATTGGCCACAGCCGACAAACAGACCGTCGTTTTACCACTGCCTTCAGGCCCGTAGATTTCGATGACCCGCCCCTTGGGCAGGCCGCCAATGCCAAGCGCGATGTCCAGCGAGAGACTGCCAGTACTGATGGCGTCAAAATTGTCGTAGATCTTGCTGTCGCCCAGCAGCATCACCGAGCCCTTGCCAAACTGTTTCTCGATCTGGGCCCGAGTCAGTTCCAGCGCCTTGGCCCGATCTTCGTTCTCACCCAACGGGCGAGCTGGCCCTTTGGCAGGTGCGTCGTTTTTTGATTTTCTCGCCATCTTGTTTCGTCTCCCATTTCGGAGTTTTTGGAGGTCCCGCCCCTTGGTGGGGGCTGATGATCCGGACGCAAGGTTTTCAGGGCATGGAACTCGGGTCACGCGCCCACAAAATTGGCAACTGCCCCCACCTGATCGCGACGGCAAGATAGCACGAACTTCTTGCTCTTGGCAACCGTTTTTTCGCCTTATTTTCGCAACGCTCTAAAATGCCGATTAAAGCTATTCAAAGCCGCTTAAGGCCCGTTTGGCATCTCCACCGAGGGCTCTATCTCCCCATTTTCGCCTCTGCGCCCGTTCCCAACAAAAAGCAGGAAACAAGCCAGAGCCTGAGCCAAGTGCCCACGGCCTTCTGGGC
>JADGEP010000489.1 GCA_016744275.1 Candidatus Krumholzibacteriia bacterium
CCCCACACACCGTGCTGGTCGCCCACGACTGCTCAGACACCCGGCGTGTCTTGGCCCATCAACTCAACTTTCTGGGATATCCCAGTTTGGAAGTCGACCCGACCCTGTTGTTCAGCCCCGAGGCCCCATCCATCCCCGCAGAGTTGACCGCCATCCTCATCGGGGGCAACGGCGAACGGGATGTAGTTTTCAAGCACGTCAACCAGGCCTTGCAAACATTTGGCGATCGGGCCCGGACCACGATTTTGCTGTGCGAGTTGGGCTCTCCCATTGAGCAGGAGAACCTGCAGGACCTTGGTCTGGACGGATACCTGACCCTGCCCGTGCATCACGGACGACTGGAGGCCGCTCTGGCTGGCATCGCCACCTCAGAAGCCCCCGCCCCCGAAACCACCACGCCGCCGAAAACTTCACCAGAGGACACCACCGAAGTGATCGTTGAAAAACCGCTGCTCTTATTGGCCGAAGACAACCCCATCAACCAACGCGTGGCCGTGCTGCTGCTCAACAAACTCGGCTTTCGGGTGGAGGTGGCCGTCAATGGGCTTGAGGTTCTGGAGGCTGTGGCCCAAACCGACTTTGATGCCATTCTGATGGATGTGCAGATGCCCAAGATGGACGGCCTGGAAGCCGCCCGCCGCATCCGTGCCAGCGATTCTCCAGCAGTTGACCCACTGGTGCCCATCGTGGCCCTCACCGCCCATGCGATGAATCAAGACCGCCGGCGCAGCCTAGCCGCAGGCATGGACGATCATGTCTCCAAGCCCATGGATTCAGCGGAGATTTCCGAGATTCTGCAGCGCCACATTCAAGCCAGCCGCACCCGAAAACAAGACACCGCCACGACCGGCAAAAACGCTGGGGAAACCACCGCGCCAATGGTCCGCGTCTGACCGGCCGCTAGTTGATTTCGATCTCGCCGGCCTTGGCTTTTTGGTGCATGCGCAGTACCGGACGGGCGATTTCCGCGTCGGTCCTTTTCAATTTCCCGCCGCCTTCCCCGGCACCCTCAAAATCGATGTTGTCCGGCACCTGGACCTGCATGCCGCCCATGAAGACCTCAACCTGCGCTTCGCAGTCGTTGATCCAGTCTCCCCGCAGGTCCAAATCCATGCCACCCATCGTACAATTCACATCCAGGAATGAAGGGCTGGCGTTGCCCACGCGGCGGATTTCAGCACCACCCATCTTGCCGTTGATCACCAGGCTGTTGAGCGGTTGGGCCAGGGGATCACCAAAGCCAAGGGAAATGCCTCCCTTGTTGTAGCGCAGGTCGATATCAGTGAGTGTAAGTCCGCCAAGGTCAGCATCCAGGCCGCCTTCCTTCACCAATACGTTCAATTCGAGGGGCAGATCGGGCGGAATGAAAATGTGCACCTTGGGCGCGTGATTGCCGCCCATCACGTCGCGCATCATCGCCTGCAGGCCACTGATGGTGCGGTGGAAATCAACGTGGTAGACCCAGGCGGAATCGGGCCAGGTCGTATTGTACTGCAGCAATTCATAGGTGCTGGCATCGTAATTGGCTTTGACCACCACGCCTTCACCCGGCTCGCCCGGATGCAATTGGAATTCGCCCTGGCCCAATTCGAGAATGAGCCAACCGTGTCCGGCCGCGGGCTTGGTCAGGTCTGCATCCTGGGACGGATCGGTTTCAGGCTGCTCATTGGTCACCGGCAATTCGGTGCCCACCACGTGGTCTTCAATGCGCTCGTCGCCGCTCTTGCTCATCACTACAATGGCATTGACGCCCAGAATGACAACCAGCAGCACAAATACACCCAGACAACCAAAACAACCGTTCTTCAAACAGCCCCGACCCTTGCTCATGGCAACTCCGCAACATTAAATAAAAAGGCTCCGCTAACCAGAGGTGGTACGGAGCCAGTCTATTACAGTTGCCGCAAAAGCGTCAGATCTTTTCGACCTCGGCCACGGATTCGCGTTTTTCCTTGTCGCGATAGGCCTCCAAGGTCTGGCGCATCCACTCGGTGCGCTCGGCTTGGTGAATGCACGTACCTGCATTGATGGCAAAGACTTCCAGGGCCTGCAGGTCTTCTTCCGAGTAGGTCGTACCGCGGGACCGGCTGCTGATATTCAGCACGCCCACCAACTCATCCCGCACAATAATCGGCACCACCATGGCGGCGAAAAGCCCACGCGGGTCGAGTTCCAAGCCAGGATAGTTGTCGACATCCACGTTCTCGCCCAACAGCAACGACTCGCGGTACTTGGCCACATAGCCGGCAATGCCTTCACCCAAGGGCTGGTTCACGTCGCGCACCTTGGCCTCGTCCAAATGGCCGGATGCCGCCCGCATTTCCAGCGCGAGCCCGTTGGCACTGACGGTCATCAGGCTGGCCTGCTGGCAATCAAAAATTTCAAGGCAAGTGCTGGTGATGCCCTGAAACAGCCGCACCGGATCAGAGACGGCGCCCATCATACGGGTGACATTCAGCAAGGCGTGCAGGCGGATGGCGTTCTGTTTTTTGCGTTCTCCCACCACTTCTTCCATGCCTTGAACGTGGCGGCGCATGTGGGTGACCTTGACCTGCTGGGTCGTCAGGTACAAGACCAATAGCAGCACCGAGCCACCCAGGCCTACGATCAACGCCACATCGGTG
>JADGEP010000048.1:0-10616 GCA_016744275.1 Candidatus Krumholzibacteriia bacterium
GTGATCACACTGGCCCCCACCATGATCACGCCAACGTAGTGGGGCAGGCCCAGCAGGGGCTCGACCAAAACACCGGCGCCTACCATCTGGGGAATCAGATAAAATATTGAAACAATCAAGGTGCTGATGGCGGCAGCCAGCTTAATGCCCTTGTTGTTGAACTTGGCGTCCAAGGCGTCGGTGAAGGTGTATTTGCCCAGACGTTTCATGGGCTCTGCAACTACAAACAGCGCCACAATCCAACCGGCCAGATAGCCGATGGAATAGAGGAAACCGTCATAGCCAACGGTGGCGATCATGCCGCAGATACCCAGGAACGATGCTGCCGAGAGATAGTCGCCCGCAAAAGCGATGCCGTTGACCGACCAGTGGATCTGGCCGCCGGCGGCGAAGTACCCGGAGGCGGACTTGGCTTTGCGCGCAAAATAGAATGACAACACCAGGACGGCGGTCACGAAGACGAGAAATATGGTGATGGCCATCAGGTTGTCTCCCCGGATTCGGTGTTGAGTTCTTTTTCTTTCAAGCTACAGGCGCGGTTGTAGATCAGGGCCATGATCAAGGCGACGACAATCAGGCCAAAGCCATAGACGACGGCCAGGTTCAAGCCGAGCAGGACCGTTTTTTCCATGGCCAGGGGACTGATGATGTTGATGGCGACAAACCCGACGTAGATCACGGCGTATATGAAGAACATCCGGACCCCGAGACGGGATTTGAATTCTTGGGCGTGGTCGGGGCCGCTTTCGGCCGCAGGATCATGCAACATGAGTACTCCTCTGAGAGACAGGGGGATTGAACTTGTTAAGAGGATAACAGTTTCAATAGAGCATTCAAGCATTGTGTTAATGATGTTTACGCCCGCCCGTTGCCGGGCTTCTGCCCCAAAGGGCCGGATGATGCGGCCTAAGTGATAGGATTATCTCAAGTTGAAGAAAACCCGTGCGATATCATTCAAGTGGGGTGCGGTCTCATTTGGGTGCCGATTCTACAGAAATACTAAATAGCGGCCTTGGGGGCGCTTTGGGAGGAAGATGGATATGGTGTGGAAAGCGTTGGTGGCCGCGATTTGCATTGCTGGGCTTGGGGCGATACCTGCTGCTGTTGCGGCCGAAGATGAGGGACTCGAAGCGGCTATTGAAGAATTGTTCCTGGCCGAATTGGCTTTCCTACAGGATGCGGGGGAGTTCCAGGTATCAGGCCGAATCGGTCGTCAGAGCAGTGGCGAAGGGTCTTTTGATACAGCTAGTCTGGCTCTGGAATATGGCATCAACGACTGGTTTCAGATTGGCCTGGAAGGGCCCTACGAGCGCTACGATGCCGATGATATGGAATCCGCTCAGCGCGGATTCGGCAAGCTGGAATTGGGCTTCAGCGCCCGGCTTCACCACTCCGAAGGTTTTATCATTTCGGCTGGCCTTGAAGCAGAACTGCCGACCCAAGACGAAGATCTTGGCGAGAATGAATTCGAATGGGGCCCCCAGGTGAACGCTGCCTGGAATGGCATGGGCCGGCAATTTTATGTCGGACTCAACTACGAGACTTCTGCGGATGAATCGGCGTTTGGCTACAGCGCGGCGGTGGCCTTGGCCACCGGCCCAATCGTGCCGATTCTGGAATGGACCGGAACCAGCGATGAAGAAGGTGGCCACTACCTCACACCCGGATTGGTTGCCGAGTTGGCCGACGATGTAGAAGGCAGTCTGGGAGTAACGGTGGGCCTGGATGAAAATGCTGCTGATTGGGGCCTGATGCTGACGTTGACCAGGGAATTTTAGGGCGCAGGGACTAAGGAGCCAGAATGTCGATCAAGATGAGATTGTGGTTTGGTGCCGCCTTGTCCATTGCCGTGGTGGTCGGAATCCTCGGTGGGCTGAACTGGAGCATGCAGACCACAATACAAAAAGAAGAACGAGTTGAATGGTCCCACGACCAGAAAGATGCGTACTTCGACCTGCAGTTGACACTGAACCGACTGATCAAAGAGTCGGTCGATGCAATCATCCTGGGCGAGGATGATACTGAAGAACTCGCCGAGTGCCACGAGGCCGTCAGCGCTGCCAGTGCCCATCTGCTAAAAATCACGTATCAGGAAGCCTGGTACGCCGAGGACGACGGCGAAGAAGAGGACGACGAGAGCGAAGATGTCGCTCGCATATTGGAGCTGGTTGAAGAAATCGACCTGTGGATCGAAAAAGCCGCGGACATGGCGCAAAACGGCAACCGCGAATTGGCCATCGATACTCTGGAGGACGAGGTCGAGGGAACATTTGACGGCGAACTGAGTGACCTGATTGCCGCAGCGGTATTGGACGAAACCGAAGAGGTTGCCGCGAGCGAAGCTTCGTTTGCGGCGTTTACGCGCAAAATCACCTATTTAGCGGTGGGGCTGGGGCTGGCTGCCATCCTGTTGATCATGGTGGTCATGGGGTCGATCGTCCGGTCCATTGGCAAGCCATTGAAAGAGATTCTGGCGGCCACCGAACAGTTGGCCCGCGGCGACCTGGACATCGAACTGCCGGCCAACGGGCGCCATGAGTTGACGACCCTGGCGCTTTCATTTAACGACATGACCAAGCGCCTGCAATCCACCCTCGTGTCTTCGGCTTTCATGGACGACGTGATCAACTCCATGGCCGATGCGCTGATCGTTACGGATGCCGAAGGCCGCATTCAATTGGTCAATCGAGCGGCTTGCCGGATGACCGGTTACAGCCCCGTGGAAATCAAAAAGTCACCCATAGGCCGTCTGTTTGCCACTGATAGCGAGACCGAATCTGGCGAGTGGCAGCACCGAGTCGCCGATAGTCTGGACGCATTTTGCCTGGCCCGTGGCGAGCGCAAAATCCCGGTCCTGCTATCGATCCGATACGCGGCGGATGACCTGGAAAACGGTGGCTTCATATACGCCGCGCGAGATGTGTCGGACCGGATCCGTTCCGAACAGGAGCGCGAATTGGAGCGGGCCAAGTTGGTCGCGATGATTGCTGGCCTCGAAGAAGGCGTATTGCTTGCCGATGCCAGTGGAATCGTGGTGCAAGCCAATGATTTTTATCTGGACCTGGTTGGGTTGCGCAGCCAGCAGATTGTCGGACGCCACCTGAGTGCGGTTGAACTCGGCGATTTTGATTGCGATGTCAATCAGGAGCTGGAGGCGTATCGGGCCACACCTTTGCATCCCTCAGTGACGAGCCAGGGGCGGATGAATGGCGCCCACGTTACGATGTGCCTGCAGCCGATTATCCTGGGAGAGGAGTTCTCGGGGGCCGTGTTGACCGTCGCCAATGTGACCGACTATGTGACGGCCACGTTGCAGGCCGATCAACTGAACCAAGACCTGTCGGTGGCCATCGAACGGGCCCGGAATGCGGCGGAAGAGGCGGACGCGGCCAACCGAACGAAGTCAGAATTCCTGGCCAATATGAGCCACGAAATCCGCACACCCATGAACGGTGTGATGGGCATGACCGGTCTCTTGCTCGACACCGATCTGAACCAGGAACAGCAAGCTTACGCCACAACCGTACAAAAAAGCGCCGAAAGTCTCATGGGCGTGATCAATGAAATTCTCGACTTCTCCAAAATCGAAGCGGGGAAGATGGAGTTGGATGTTGTTGATTTTGACTTAGGCGAAATTCTGGACGATACCAACGATTTATTGGCCATCAGTCCCCAGCAAAAAGGGCTGCAATATGTGTGCGTCCTGGAGCCGGAAGTGCCGCTGCGATTGCAAGGTGATCCCGGCCGGCTGCGGCAGATCCTGATCAATCTGGTGGGCAATGCGGTCAAATTCACCGAGCGCGGAGAAATTGCGGTTCATGTTTCACTCGTTGAAGATGCCGGCCAAACGGTGCGGATTCATTTTGCTGTTCGCGATACCGGCATTGGTATTCCCGAAGGCAGCCTTCCCAGCTTGTATGATCCGTTCAGTCAGGTGGACGCGTCGTCGACCCGCGAGTACACCGGTACCGGTTTGGGCTTGGCGATATCCAAAAACCTGGCCGAACTCATGCGCGGTGAAGTGGGCTGTGAAAGTCAGATTGGCAAGGGTTCAACATTCTGGTTTGATGTCGAATTCGAAAAGCAAAGTGACCAGCGGCCCTGCAAGTTGCCTACAGACACCGACTTGACGGGCCGTCGCATTCTTGTTGTTGATGACAATGCCACTAATCGTCTTGTTTTAACTCGGCAATTGGCAACTTGGAGCTGCAGGGTTGCTGAGGCTGTGTCAGCCGAAGAAGCGTTGCGGGCCTTGCGCGCCGGCGTTGTCGATGGCGATCCTTTTGACCTCGCTTTTCTGGACATGCAAATGCCCGCGGTTGATGGATTGATGCTGGGCAAGGAAATCCGCGACGATTTGACGATAGCCAGCACCCGGCTGGTCATGTTGACCTCACTGTGTGATACGCAGGCTCCTGAACGGGCCCGGGCTCTTGGCTTCGCCGGCTTTTTGACCAAACCGGTTCGGCAGTCGCAAGTGTTCAAGTGTCTTGGTATTGCCTTTGGCGTAGCTGAATTATTGCCTGTTGTTGAGGCTCCTGCCGAAGCCATACCTGCAGCTATCAAGCGCAGGGGCTTCCGCATCCTTTTGGCTGAAGACAATATTGTGAACCAAAAGGTGGCCACCAAAACCCTGGAGAGGATGGGCTTCCCGGTGGACGTTGTTGCCAATGGGGCCGAGGCATTGCATGCCTTGGAAACGTTGCCCTACGACATCGTATTGATGGACGTGCAGATGCCGGAGATGGATGGTTTGGATGCCACCCGAGCAATTCGTCAATCCACCAGTGCGGTGCTCAACCCCCGCATACCCATCGTGGCGATGACCGCAAGAGCCATGTCAGGTGACCGGGAGGAATGCCTGGCTGCGGGTATGGACGAATACTTGTCCAAGCCACTTTGCCGGAAAGACCTGGCCCGGGTGCTGGAGAAGTTCGCGGGAGTGGCAGAGGGGCACTCGCCCGTTGCCGTACCCGGTTGATGACGAAAGCCATGCGAATGAGGCCTGCTTGCGGCCCTCCTGCGCATTTTTGGGGGAATCAGGCCTTTTTCGCCGCCACATAGAACACGTTCTTCAATACCCGTGGATTAAATTTCGATAGAGAAATCGTCGAAGTGATGTGCAAAATGGACCAGAATGCGATGATCTTCGCAAAGCTGGTGTCCGTGATTGAAGCGCCAACGACCTTCTCGAAGATGACGATAAAAACTGCCGAAAGCCCCAGCACCATCGAGAAAAACGAAACAGATTTGCGGGGACTTTTTTCCTTGATCACCAGCATCCAAAACGAAAACGCATACCAAGTGAGGATGTGGTAGAAGCCCAGAAAGTGGATGTCGAAGGTGATGGCTTGGGTCTTGGTAAACACCACCAGCGCCACCAACGGCAACTCAAACATTGTCAGATTCAATTTCTCTTCGGTGTAGTAGGCAATGGCGCCCAAGAGGATCAGGCCAACGGCACAGAGCCCCAGCAATAGCACAGTCGAGCTTGAACTGGCGCCGATAAAGAGCAGACCAAAACATATGGTGTAGAAGGCGCTCTTCAGCAACCTCATGTGTTCGGCATCCTTCATCCGATTCCTGATTTGCAGGATATAGGCATCCGAAAGGGCTGAATGCACCACCAGGAAATACGGCGCAAACTGGGGGGCTTTTACGGCAAAATACAAGCCGCCCAACAGGACACCCGAAGCCACCCCTAGCGCGTATTTTTTCTTCCTGAGTTGGCCGATGTTGCGGCGCGAATAATAGAACCCTAAAAAGAAGTGGGAAAACAACAGCCCCACAAAAACGGATTTGTAGGTGAAGGAGCCAACGTTCAGGCTAACAGCCGCCAAAACGATGATCACGATCGAAGCGACCCGGCACATGATAACGGACATGGGTGATTTGGGCATATCTATAGCTCCTGGCTTGCCACGAGCCGACCATGGGCTTTGGTTGAGCGCGGGCCGGCTTCCGTGATAGGATCAATTTCAGAACCAAACGATAGCAACGGGGAATGAAGGCCGATAGTCTTCAAAGGGGACCCTGCAAGCTCTAAAAAGACAGTGAGTTACGAATGTTCAAATACAATCAATACTGTCCGGTGGCCAAAGCGGCCGAAATTCTGGGAGACCGTTGGACGATCCTCATCATACGCGAAGCCATCTTTGGCTGCTGCCATTTTAATGAGTTTCATCGCAATTTGCCCGGGATTTCTCGCTCTGTACTTTCGGATCGACTGCAGCGCCTCGAAAGTGTTGATGTGTTGGAACGGCAAGCCATCGATAGCCGTCGCTCCGAATATACGCTGACTCCCGTGGGGCACGAATTGAAAGCTGTCGTTTTCGCGATGGGCGGTTGGGGGGCGCGTTGGATTGTCACGGACCCTACGCCCAAGGAAGCCGATCCGGATACGATCATGCTCTTCATTGCCCGGCATTTGCGAGAGTCTGAATTGCCAGAAAAACGCGTGGTGGTGGAGTTCAATTTGCGGGCCAATCGCCGCCGGCGCACCTATTGGCTAGTCCTCATGAAGGGGGCGTCGTCATTGTGCCGGCAATATCCGGGCTACGAGACAAACGTCAGCATTGCTTCAAAGGTGACCGACTTGCAAAAGGTCTACCTGGGGCGCTCGACGTGGGCTGATGCCGTGCGCAACGGGTCGATCACCATCGACGGTCCCAAAGCGCTCGTGCGGCGGTTTCCCAAATGGATGCTCTGGAGCCGCTTTGCGCCAGTTGTGGCCGAGCGAGCGGGTGAATCGAAACGAAACGTCTCCGGTTGAATGAGACCTGGGACCGGGCAGCGGAACCTACCGGTAGCCGATAGCGCGCCTGCTCAGAAAGGGACAGAGCCGGGCGAAGGGGGCCCTGGCGACAGCATGCTTGCCGAATTCCGGGCTTTGCTCTATGGTCTTATTTCTAAGCATAAGTCAGTTGGGGTCGCGGTAATCAACGGAGCAATAAGAGAGCGGGTGCTTGATGATGACTGGAAATATCCGGCGCATTTGTTTGGGCCTGATAGCCGCTCTGGCTATTGGCGGCTCGACCGAGGCGGTGGCTGGCAAAGGAACTTCGCTGCTGGCTTTCGACGTTTTCGAGCTGAACCTGGATGTCGATACGACCTTGGATATTGGCGGTGACACCCGCTTCTTTTCCAGCCGCCACCGGCGCAATGTGGGTGGCCGCTTCATGGGCCACTCCCGCGGTTCAGATGGCGAAAAACTGTATTTTGGACAGTTTCTAGGTCTGATGTGGGGCCGGTCCAATTTCTTCCTCAATTGGGAAGAACCCGGATTGCAGTCTTTTCCTCCGCTGGATTCCTCCATCGCCACCATTGCGATGCCCTATGGCGTAGATCTCAACTGGCGGATTGGCAACCTGCTGGTGCTCTCGCCCTATGTTTCGGCCAAGGTGATGTGGCTGCATATGAGTTTGGAAATCGGCAGTGAGGATTTCTCGGGCAACGCCTTCAAGCTGGGGGTGGGCGCGGGACTCAAAGTGGCGGTGAATTTGGGCAAACACACCTTTGTTGCTGGCGCAGGCATGACACATATCCTGAATGAAGAGATCGAATTTGAAGTGGATGACTTGGATTTTGACAGCAAAACGACCGGGTCATCGCCCGAGTTCTTCCTGGGGATGGAATTCTGATGAAAAATCTGCACAAGCTTTTCCCCATAGCGATTATTCTGATCCTGACCGCCCTGCCGGGTTGTGCTCAGTTGCCGATGGAGAATGAACCTCCGTCAGCTCCGGTTCTGACCTCCGATGGCCTGGTGGGCCCCTTTGGCGTTGAAGTCTCGGTGCTGGTGGATGACTCGGATGGCGACATGGTCACGGTTCAGATTCAGGCGACCCCTCCAAGTGGGGTGCCCCAGACATTCAGTTGGACAAGCTTCTTCGCCAGCGGGCAGGAAGAAGTCTTTCTGCTCAATTTGAACCCCGTGGGCAGTTGGAATCTTGTAGCCAAAGCACGAGATGAAGCGGATGAAGAGTCGGTGTCATCGACGACCAGTTTGACGGTGGCCTTGCCACTCAAGTGAGCCTTCGAGAATTTGTCTAAATGATAAGAAAAAGGGCTGCCTCAATCAGCAGCCCTCTTGCATTTGCTTCCAATCGCCTACAATCCGGAACCCGCCACCACCACGTTGTTCGTGGCGTTGCAACTGATCAGCACCTGGTTGCCGTTTTCAGCCAGGAAAATGGCGTGTCCAGGAGCTTCGGCGCCACCGGGCAGGTCGTGTTTGATGTTGGAGACCAAGGCACCTGTGGCGTCGACAACGGTCATGGACCAGGAGTCGTCATTAAAACCGGTGCTGACGATGGCGACCTCGCCCCCGGGGCGGGCCACGAGATCAATGCCGATGGGTCCATCGCCAACGGGAATGGTCGCGGTGATCGCCAAATTGTCGGCCTGATCCCAGGTGAAGATTGTCAGCGAGCCGCCACTGAAATTGCTGACGACTCCAATTTCGCCCAGCACTCGCACCCGTCGCGGTCCGTCGCCAACGGCACCGATTTGAGTCGCTGCCGCGCCTGTGCTGGAGCGGTCGTGAACATAGAGGTGTCCTGGCGCGCCGTCGGTGACCGCCACCAGCGAGCCATCAACTCGAGCAAATGAGCTGACGGCGTTGCCGTTCGATTCGAGGAACCCGCCGTAGGGGCCTTCACTGACGAACGCTTCCTGGCCGCTATCGTAAGCGGTGATGAGCACCGTGCTATTGCTGAAGACCGTATAGATGAACGCTTCAGTGAACGGGTCGCCTTCCAGAGGGTAGCCGTCAGTCACATTTTTCCCCAATGCGAAGAGCTGACTCCAGCCAAACATGCTGTCTTCTGGTATCCACTGCGACAGGCTGCCGCTGTTGGGACCAAAGCCCATGATGGCGACATTGTCGTCGCCTGGGGCCTTCTTGAATTGGTAGCCAACGGTGATGGGGAAGGCTCCGTACTTGGTATTGCCTTCAACGACCAAGTCGGTATTGACCGCCTGAAATGGTGGGCTGCTGTAGGGGTTGAAAAATCCGACCCCATTGGATCCGGTTCCGAGAACAGAGGACGAGTGTTCCCACATGGCCGGCAGCGGCCGGGCAAAGGCTTCCAGGCCGATCAGTGAAATAGCCCAGACGCCTTCGTCGACGTCTCCGCCGGGAGTCGTGTCTTCCTCGATCGTGACTGAGATGGATTCATAGCGCACCGACAGTCCCAAAGTGCCCACAAATTCTGGTGCAAATTTGTAGTCATCCCAAAAGCCTTCTTTCAAGGCGTAGACGGAATCGATTTCGTAAGTGCCCGTCCCGGTTCCCGCAGCGCTGCCAGTGAAAGGCAGTGAGCACTCCGCATAGGTCGATAAATCCTCGTAGGTACCGGTGTCGGTGATCGTCAACGTCTCTCCAGTTGTGAGAGTCGAAACAACTCCCGCCAGAGCATCCCGCCCGTAAGACAAATCGGAATTCCGGACCACATCCAGGCTGTGGACGGTTTGGCTGTCAACCAGGAAGGGGATGTCTTTCAGCACTGATGCGGGCACGTTTTGCAAGCCACCAGTCCAAACGTTTTCACCTGTGCCGCCACTGCCACGGACCGAAACGATGCTGACATGGGAACCACTGAGTCCGCGCAACGAGACGGTGGCGGTGGAGGTCTGGCCACTCGGCACCAATTGCAAATTCGCCAATTGGTCTTCGACCCTGAGTGTCGTGATGTCGTCAGCAGTAACTCTGGTAATGGCCACGGGAATATCCTGGATGTGCGCGCCTCCGCCCTTGGTGGCAGACGCCGGCACGTCCCAGGTGAATGCCCAAATGGACTCCGGTCCCAAATCCATATCCGGTGGCGTGACGGTGAAGGTCTTGCGGACGACATATTCATCGAGGATGGCGTCAGCGGTCGTTGGATCCGCTTCGACAATGGAAATCTCGGTGTCAGCGGTCAGGACTCCGGCCGGAACGGTGAGACTCATGCTGCCGTCACTCGAAGTGAGCGTGCCCCCGGTCGCACCGACTGTGCCTTGAACTTCAACCAGAGTGGGAGCTGGTGGAGTGACGGGGTCATCATCCGAGGAACATCCGGCGACCAAGGCGAACAGGGCCACTGACAGAATCAAAATTTTCAGCAGACGTTTTGTATTCATATGTCTTCCCTCCTGCAGACAGACCGCCGGCGTGGAGCCGGCCATAATGTTGCACCTATCATAGCACAACAGGACAATATTCGTCATGTATGGGTATTTTCAACTTGCTCAAAAATAATTGGGAACCGGTTCAGTCCTGATTCGACTAGCCATCCATACACAGACCGCCGTGCGGTTGTGAGGGGCCGCACCGCAGGGGATTGAGGTGCGGGCCCCGTTCTTTTACAGCGACCATGACTTTTCAGAGACCGAAAGATTTGGTCATCCCCACAGGAGAACGGCATCATGTCCTGCAAAACAACTGTCCAAATAGCGACCCAAGCTGTGTTCTGCCTCTTGGTCTCGGTGGCCATGGCGGCTCCCGGTGACGAAAACTGGGTCAACACCTGGGGCCTGCCCGGCGCCGACGATGAAGTTCACGCCATTGTCGAATTTGAGGGCGATTTGATCATTGCGGGTGAGTTCACCCAGGTGGGTGATGTGGCGGCGGCCGG
>JADGEP010000048.1:10626-14305 GCA_016744275.1 Candidatus Krumholzibacteriia bacterium
GTGTGGCGCGATATGACGGCGGATCCTGGAGCTCCATGGATGGTGGAGTTGACGGCACCATCTACGCGGTCGAGATCTTCAATAGTGAGTTGTACATCGGAGGGGAATTCACGTTGGCCGACGGCACGCCCACCGGCGGCCTCGCCAAGTGGTCTGGCAGTAATTGGGTGCCTGCCATTGGCGGTGGAACTGATGGCGGTGTGGATGACATGACAGTCTATGCGGGGCAATTGATCGTCTGTGGGAATTTCTACGAAGTGGGCGGCGGCACGTTTGCGGGCGGCATCGCGGGATGGAACGGGAGCACTTGGCATGATCTGAACGGAGGCAGCGAGTCCGGGGCCATTTATCGCATTGACGCGGACGCCAATCACCTCTACGCGACCGGCTACTTTGAAGGCATCGGCAATGCTTTTGTCAACAACATTGCCCGCTGGAACGGCACCTCCTGGAGCGCCATGGGCTCGGGTTTGACTGACGAGTTTTTTGACCCCTATGAGGCCAGCGGCGAATTCATTTATACGTGGAATGGAATGGTGGCCGTCACGGGCACGTTCGCACGGGCCGGCGGACAGGCCTTGAGCAACTTCGCGATTTGGGATGGCACGTCCTGGGGCACGCTCGGCAGCAATCCCGACGAATTTGCGGGTGGTGCCTACACCATCGGCGAACTTGGTGGCGAGTTGCACGTCTACAATGGCTATTCGGAGGTTTGGAACTGGAACGGATTCTTCTGGGATTCGCAGATCAGCGGCGGCTATTTCTCGTCCATGGGTGAATACGGCAACGCCCTGGTTCTGGGGGGCCGATTCCGAAGCCTGAACGGCGTGCCGGTGAGCAACCTCGGCCTGTTCGACGGCACCAATTCCCTCGCCTTGGCGTCTGGCAACGGCGTCTACGGCCCCGTTGATGTCGTGCACGAATGGAACGGCCAGTTGGTGGTGGCTGGCGGCGGCCAGACGGTTTTTGGCAGCATCGCCAACGAAATGCTGGCCACCTGGGATGGCAGCCAATGGCAAAGCCTGGGCGGCGGGGTCTATGAGCACCCGGCCAGTTACACCGTCGATATGGAGTCCTATCAGGGCGACCTCGTGGTCGCCGGCATTTTCAATACCGCCGGCGGGGCGCCGATTTCGCGCTTTGCCCGCTGGGATGGCACAACCTGGAGCCAGGTGGGTGACGCTTCGCCGACCGGCGCGGGGGACATGGAGGTGGTCGATGGTGAACTGTTCGCTCTGGCCAACATTCCTGGCCAGGCGGTCGCCAAGCTTGATGACCTGACCAATACCTGGCAGTACATCGGCGACAACAGCCCCGGACACGTCATGGCCAGCCTGGGCCAATACAATGGTCAACTGATCGCGGCGGGGAATTTTCCAGACATCGAAGGGGTCGCCGCCCAAGGCATCGCCACTTGGAATGGCACGACCTGGGCTCCGCTGGGCGCAGGTATTGTGGGCACTGTGAACGGCATGGCGGAGCTCGGCGGAAAACTCTATGTCGCCGGCGTTTTCAGCATGGCGGGCGGAAGCCCGGCGGTGCACACGGCTGTATGGGATGGCCTGAACTGGAGTCCGATGGGCAGCGGCCTGGGCAACCGGGCTTTTCACCTGGAAGAATTCAACGGCGACATCTACGTCACGGGTGAAATGACTTCGGCAGGTGGGAATCCAGCGAGCTACATCGCGCGCTGGGACGGCGCGGCCTGGCAAGCAATGGGTTCGGGATTGAACGGTTTCGGGCAGGATATTGCCGCAGTGAATGGACAACTATTCGTCGGTGGCGATTTCTCGGTGGCAGGCGCCCAATTCAGCGCCGGCATTGCCGAGTGGACCCTGGGCACAGTCTCAGCGGTGGGACCGTTCAACCCCAATACCCTGGCGCTGGCGCCGGGAGCACCAAATCCATTCAACAGTGGCACCACTTTCTTTTTCGAACTCAATAGCCCGGGTGATGTGCGGGTGGAGATCTTCGATGTTCGCGGCCGCCGGGTATCGCAACGCACCCTTTCGGGATTGGGCACCGGCCAGCATTCCTTCAGCTGGAACGGTCGCGACCGCCGGGGCCGGCAAACAGCCAACGGAACTTATTTCGTACAAGTCAAAACAGCGCGCCAACAGGCCATGCGTCGGGTGACACTGCTGCAATAGACATAGCGTCACAAACCTGCGACCATACAACCAATCATGTCAGTTCATGAATAATATCCTGCGTTTCGATGGTGCGTTGCACGTGGCCTATGAGGGGCAGGTTTTTGAAAACAATGTCTGGCGCCTGGTCAACCTGATTCGTTGACAATTCGTGCCGAAGATGTGGTCTGGGTTTGTAGGCTTGAACCATTTGTGATCTAATCTCCCTTGAGCCAGGCAAACGTGAGGTTTGGTCAGTGGTTGCAACCACTGACCAATTGATGCAAGGGGGAAAAGATGAAACGATTGTTCATCATGGTGGCGTGGATGGCAATGCTGGTTGCGGGCACTGCTACGGGCCAGGCCGAATTCGGGATTGGTGATTCCGCCGATGATCTCGCCAAAGAGTCTTTTGGTTCGGAGATGAAGTCTCAGGAAGCCGATACACGGGCCATCCGGGCGGTTCTTGGCATGAGCGTGAGCATGACCGCCGAAGTGCGCGACAAAAACGAAGAAGATCCATACGGGAGGGGTATATACCTGAACGTTGGCCACGTGTGGCGGGCCAATCGAGCCGTTCAACCCATCGCATATGTCGGAGCCATTTTTACGGCGCCTTATGACGACAGTTGCTGGCATGCAGACAATTCCTGCAACGTTTCAGCCAGCACCATATTTACCGGCGGTAAAGTGCGTTTGATGATTCCCATTCCCTGGGTGGGCCCCTTCATCGAAGCGGGCTTGGGTGTGTCGGCCGGCCGCATCACTTCGATGGCTGGCAAATCTGACGACCGCCAGGACAGTGGCCTTTTGCTTCACGTGCCCATTTCTTTGGGGTTGGCTCTGGGCGAGGACCACGGCTACACCTTGGCTTTCAGCTATCTGGGTTACCCCCAGAAAAATCATGTCGACGGCGCGATGGGAATTGGAATCAACATTCCGTTGAATTGATGATGGGTCACAGAAAAGGATGGATGTTGCCATGCACTTTGCTTCATTGATCACGCGATTTTTGAATCCAAGCGGGACCGCCTGGTTGTGCAGTTTGTTTCTGACGGCGATCCTGGGCACTGCCGTTTCGGTCCAGGACAAAACGATGGAAACCGTGACCGACATTGATGGCCATGTCTACGCCACGGTGCAGATTGGTGATCAGGTTTGGTTGGCAGAAAACCTGAGAACCACCCGCTACAGCGATGGCTCGCCGGTGGAACATTTCGCGGTGAACAATGACGATACTCAGGTGGAAGCCTACGGATTGTTGTATCGCTGGGAGGCGGCGTTGCGTTTTCCAGCCCCTGCCGATTCAGTGACGGGTCACGTTCAGGGCGCCAGCCCCGACGGCTGGCACATCCCGAGCGAGACGGAATGGGCGGCCCTGGCTCGTCACCTCGGTGATGCAGATGCCGCTAGTGAAGCGCTCACCGCCGCCGGTTTTGGCATCCGCTATTCGGGTTGGTACGATTTCAGCGGAGCCTTCAAGGGCCTGGGCGAAAAAACGTTCCTGAGAAGCGCGACCTCACCGGGCGGTGGCGGCGGTTATGCGCGGG
>JADGEP010000490.1 GCA_016744275.1 Candidatus Krumholzibacteriia bacterium
GTCCAGCAGGATCGTCCCCCCTTCGGCAAGGGCAAAATATCCCGGCTTGTCCTTTGTGGCGTTTGTAAAAGCCCCGGCCTTATAGCCGAAGAGCTCTGTTTCCAGGAGTGTGTCCGGCAAGGCCCCGCAGTTGATGGCCACAAAGGCGCGGCCCTTGCGCGAGCCGGCGTCGTGCAACCGGCGCGCCACCAGTTCCTTGCCGCTGCCGCTCTCGCCCAGAATCAATACGGGGCTGGGGATGGTCGCCAACTTGTCGATCTGTTCCTTCATGGCGCTGGCGGCGCGGCTCTCGCCAATCAGGGGCGAGTCGTCGCCGCTTTGGCGCCGGTAGCGGCTCACTTCGTTGCGCAGGCTGGCCCAGGCCAGGGCGTTTTCCACTTCGCGCACCACGCGCTCGAGGGGTTCATCCTTGGCGATGAAACTGTAGGCACCCAGCTTGGTGGCCCGCACGCAACGGTCGTAGCTGCCGGTGCCGGTGTAGACCAGGATGGGCACTTTGTTTTTCTGCCGCTTCAAGGTCGCCAGGACTTCGAAGCCATCAACGCCCGGCATTTCCAGATCAAGGATCACGCAGTCGGGGGCTTCAGATTCAATCAGGGCCAGGCCTTCGCTGCCGCCGCCGGCGGTGATGGTCTCGAAGCCGCCAAGACGTTTGAGGTCGTAGGCGTATTGGTCGCGCATGGCCGCGATGTCGTCAACGATCAGGATCAGGCTCATTCTGCACTCGTTTCAGGGGGCGGAAACGACAAGGTGAATGTCGTGCCCAGCCCCGGTTCGCTTTGCACCCGGATTGTGCCGCCGCAGTCGCCGATCAAGCGCCGCACGTTGCTCAGGCCCAGGCCGGTGCCCTGCTCGCGGGTTGTGAAAAAGTCGGTAAATATCGCGTCCAGATTTTCAGGCGCGATGCCTTCGCCGGTGTCCGAGACACTGACGAGGATGCGCAACTCGCCCAGGTTTGGGTCCTCATCCACGGTGGCATCAACCGTGACGGTGCCTTGGCCGGCGGGCAAGCTCTCCAGAGCATTGCGCACCAGGTTGTCAAAAATGCGGCGCAGGCTGATCGGGTCGGCCATGATGACGGGCAAACTCGAGGGAACCGCGTTGACCAGCCGGGCCTCGTGCCCGGTTCCCGGGTCGGCCAACACCGCAGCCACGATTTCATCGAGGTGGCATCTTTCAGGCGCGCGTCCGCCACTCAATTTGGCATAATGCGTGGCCAATTCTTCCAGATACGCCAACCCGCCTTCCAGGGTTTCGCGCCGCTCGCCGTAGACGGTGGGCAACTGGTTGGGCTCAGTCTCGCTGACTTCGGTCAGATGCCGCAAAACATTGCGCAGGGGCGTGATGCCATTGCGGATATCATGGTTCACCTGCCGCGCCATTTCGCCCATGGTGGCCTTCTGTTCGGCGCTGCGCAGGCGGGCCACGCCGTTTTTCAGGCGCACTGTCATTTCGCCCAACAGGTTCGTCAGGCGCCCCACTTCGTCTTTGCGAGAAGAGGCAAACTCTTCATCCAGGCGACCAAGATCAAGGTTTTCGGTGCGGGCGGCCAGGTCGCGCAGGGGCTTGCTGATGCGCGCCGCCAGGATAGTCGCCAGCAGGATGGCCAAGCCAGCGGCCACCAATAGAACCAGGCCCAAACGCAGGTTCATCTGGCGCAGCAACTGGTGCAGGCCCGCGCGGTCGTGGGTCACCAGCAGGCGCGCGTTGTCCAACTTGCCGTCCCAGATCAGAGGCAAGTGTTCGGACTGAACGATGATGCCATCGCGCCGCAGGCGGTATTCCACTTCCAGAACGTCGCGGCCTTTTTCCAGCCGCTGGGCAAGCTGTTCGCCGGTGGCCAAAAATCCATCGGGCCAGACGACAGCCAGGGTCAGATCGCCATCGCGGTCGAGGCTGCGCAGGCGTTCGGCATCCATGAGTTTGCCGCCGACCAGATGAAATGTTCGGCCGCCCACGGTGACGGGTCGGCTGCGACCCAGAGCCAGAAAACTGTGCTGGGGAGTGCGGGCATTGATCAAGGCCTGGCCGCCAGGCGCGCGGTTTAGCAGGGCCGGCAATCGCGGTTCGATTTGACCGTGGGCATGGGGAAAATGGCCCGAGCTGAGCACTTCGCCTTCGCTGGTTTGGATCTGCAACAGATCCAGGTTCATCAGGGACATCTGCCGTGGGGCAAAGTCACGCAGGTAAGTTGCCAGGTCTGGCCGGGCGCCACTGGCGGCCAAACGAAACGAGTTGTCGCCGGTGATGGTCTCGGCCAGGGCGTCCAGCAGGGTGGCAACGCTGGTGCTTTGCCGGTCCAGATCTTCGCGCACCAGGGCGAGTTGGTTGGCGACCCGTCCGGTGTCCAGTTCGGTGAAACGGTCCTCGATCACGGTGCCGATGACCTGGATGGCCAAGGCCAACGGCAGGACGGCCATGAGGATGGTGCCGATCAGAATTTGGCCACGCAGGTTCACGGGGAGGCCTTTCGGCTGGTCGCAGTTTCGGCTCGGCCCAGGCCAGCCAAGAGCGGGGTGCCGTCGTAGGCCAGGCGCAATCCGCCCAATTCACCGCGGGTGATCAACCAGCTGCGGCCCAGGGCCAGGGGATAGACGATGCCGGAAGTCATCAATTC
>JADGEP010000491.1 GCA_016744275.1 Candidatus Krumholzibacteriia bacterium
GGCTATGATACGTGTCCGATGATTGGCTTTGATTTTAAAGCGGTGGGGCAAATCATCAATATGCCCGCAGAACATGATATCGTCATGGCGGTGGCGGTGGGCAAGGCGCTGGAACCGGCCCGCGAGCGCGGGGGACAGTTGTCACTGGCAGAGGTGGTTCGGAAGGACACCTTCTAGCAGAGACACCTTCTGGAAAGTCTGCAGATCCGGTCCCGCTATTTGCGGCGGGGCCGGCTCTTGCCCTTGTTCCAGGTGTGTTCGGGATTGTTGAAATCCGCAAAATCCGAATGACCGGTATTGTAAATCGTTTCGGCCCAAAAGTTCTCTTGATGGCGAATGCTGATGGCCAGTTGCAACATGGCGGCGGTGAGCAACAGCAGCATGACAGCATCCAGCAAGGGCTCGACAGGTGTGCCCAGATCGGGCCAGTAGCCCAAGGCCCGTCCGGCGGATTTGAGCAGTAAGAGCGAAGCGGAGCCGGCCAACATGAGCCGGGTCTTGGATGCCAACCAATCTTTTTCAACCACCGCAAAAATGACGATCGAGATGAGGCGCCCCACCGTCAAGCTGATGGGCGGAAATGGCACGCTGGTGAACGTGAACAACAGCACCAGCAGGTGAATTCCCTGGGCGATGTGCAATGCCCCGACCACAAATCCAAACCGCGTCAAAAAGGGATGGGAGCCGATCCAGATAAAGCCCGCCGCCAAGCCCCACAAGCCGGCGATAAAAAGCAGCCAGGCCATGATCGTGGCGGGGCCCGAGGGGTCGCCACTGCCGGCCAGGACCTGGGCGCCGAGGTTTAGCAGAGCTCCGGTGGCGGTGGCCAGGGCGCCCAACCGCAGAATCAGGCTGCCCCGAAATCCTGCATCCAGTTCGTTCCAATAATTGATGGCTGTCGTCTTGTCGCTCATGTTCCCGGTGACTCCATGGGTGCCTGTTGGCCTTTGGGCGACCGATGCGTTCGGATTCGCCAACTCTCTCTGCAGATTAAATCCAGATCGCAATCCTTTCAACCCCAACAAGTCAGGATCTTCGGCAAAAATGGCCGTGGCCTGAATCTGGACTTTCGCGCCGCGGAAACCTAATTTTGTCCCATGAAACTGGCATTCATCGGCACCCACGGCGTTGGCAAGACGACGCTTTGTTTTGAACTGGCGGCGACCTTGAAAAGATTGGACCTGAGTGTCGATCTGGTCAAGGAAGTGGCTCGTTCATGCCCTTTGCCAATCAACCGGGACACCACTGACGCGGCGCAGAACTGGATTCTGCACACTCAGGTGGCCCGGGAAATCGAGCTGTCGGACGGCTACGACGCCATCGTTTGCGACCGCGCGGTCGTGGACAATTACGCCTACATGGTCCATGCGGCCGGGCGCCGGCCCGAGCTCGAGCCCTTTATTCGGCACTGGATGTCGTCCTATGACCTGTTGGTCAAAGTGCCCGTGATCGCACCTCCATCCTTCGATGGCACCCGCGACACCTCGGTTGATTTTCAGTCCGACATCGACAAGCTGATCGACAAGCTGTTGGCCGAATTTGAACTGGATTACCTCGAGTTGCCTGGCGGCACCCGCACCGGATGGATGGAATTGATCCTGCGCGCTTTGCAATTGCCGGACGAACCGCCTCAGCTGGACCTCTTCTAGCCTGGATCCCGCTCTGATCTGGCCCGGAACAGATTTTGCGACCTCGAGCTTGATAGGAATAAAACAGGGCCCATCGTGCAGAAAGCCCGGAACTTCGGGGCCGGATTGTCCGTACGAAGGCAGAACGACACCTCACAAGCCATCGACTTTTTTGCGATACAGCGGCCGGGACCAACGACCAACTCCCTGCGCGACAACGGAAACCGGGAAGCGAATGAATCAGGATCTCAACCTTCGCGTCATGACTTTTAACCTGTTGACCTCCACCAAAAAGCGACGGAGCCACCCTTGGCGTCTGCGCAAGCGCAACATCGCCAAGATTTTTGCAAACCTGCGCCCCGATGTGGTGGGTACCCAGGAAGCGAACTATCAACAATTGTTGGAGCTGGCCGCATTGCTGCCTGAATACGCCTTTGTTGGCGAAGGAAATCTGGGCCGTGATCAAGCCCACAGCGAGAGCAATTGGTATTGCGCCACTTTCTATCGCAAGGACCGCCTGCGGCCGGTCGACAACGCCGCCGAAGGCGTCACCGAATGGTTGTCACCGACGCCGGAGGTGCCCGCTTCCCAATACAATCTGGGCACACGTCCGCGACTCGTGACCTGGAACACCTTTGAATTGATTTCTACGGGCCGGCAGTTTGTCTTCGGCACCACTCACCTTGAGGCCCTCAATCCTGTGCACCGCAAAAAAAGCGCGGTCCAGTTGCGGGAGTACATCTCCCGCAAGGTGGATCAGATGGGTCCCGAGACACCCGTATTTTTGACGGGCGACTTCAACGCCGTCAGCAACAGTCCTGAGATCCGCGCCATGGGTGCTGATCTGGGCAATAATCTAGCGCCCATGTTCGACGCCTGGGCTGAAGCCTGCGCCGACGGTGGCAAGTTGCCGGGCGACTGCAGCGAAGGCGGCACTTTCCGTGGGCTGGGCC
>JADGEP010000492.1:0-603 GCA_016744275.1 Candidatus Krumholzibacteriia bacterium
GTTTCAGGCTATGGCCCATCCCGACTTCACCCGCGTGCTGCAGGGCCCCAAGGACAAGGTGGTGCCCCAGGTCTACGACGAGCTGCGCGCTATCGCCTCCCGGCGCATGGCCGGGGAGCGTTCCAGCCACACCCTGCAGGCCACCGCCCTGGCCCACGAGGCCTACCTCAAACTCATTGACCAAAATCGCGTGCAATGGCAAAACCGGGCTCAATTCTTTGCCGTGGCCTCTCGCGCTATCCGCCGAATCCTGGTCGACCACGCCCGCCGCCGCGGCCGCCACAAGCGCGGTTCCGGTGCCGTCCATTTGCCCCTGACCGAGGCCCAGGCCGTGCCGGATTTGGCTCCTGACCTGGACCTTGTCGCATTGGACGAAGCTTTGACGCGTCTGAGGACAGAGGACGAATTCAAATGCAGTTTGGTGGAAATGAAATTCTTCGGTGGCTTAAAAAGCGATGAGATTGCCGAAGTATTGCAGGTCTCCCGCCGCAGTGTCGAGCGCCATTGGGAATTTGCCCGCGCCTGGCTCTATCAACAACTCAGCGAAACGGAACCATGAAAGAACTGGAACGCATCTTCCACGAAGCCCTCACTCTGCACGGC
>JADGEP010000492.1:613-2576 GCA_016744275.1 Candidatus Krumholzibacteriia bacterium
CAAAGACGGTGTCTCCCGCGGCGAAATCGAAACCCTGCTGAGCGCCCACAATCGGGCCGGATCCTTCCTCACCCAACCATCACCCGCCGCCGAAGACGCCTGGCTGGGTCGCCACATCGGCGTCTACGAATTGGTCAGCAGTCTCGGTCATGGCGGATCTGGCCGGGTTTTTCTAGGGCAGCGAATAACGGGTGATTTTGACCAACAAGTGGCTGTCAAGATTCTGCGGCACGCCTTGGATGCCGAAGAACAGGCACGACGATTCCGCGTGGAGTGCGAGGCCTTGTCGCGCCTGGAGCACCCCAACATTGCCCGCCTGCTCGATGCCGGGACCACTGATGACGCCCGAGCCTATCTGGTCATGGAATTCGTCGATGGCGAGACTCTGCTCGAGCACTGCGACCGCGAGCGCATGCGAGTCGGTGCCCGCTTGCGCGTGTTCCAATCTGTCTGCCAAGCGGTGCAATATGCCCATGCTAACCTCGTCATTCACCGGGACCTCAAGCCAGGAAATATCCTGGTCAACGCCGAGGACCAAGTGAAGCTGCTGGACTTTGGCATCGCCAAAATTTTGGATACCAGCGATGCGGCCGAGACCGCGACACTCGAACGGCAACTGACGCCGCGATACGCCAGCCCCGAACAACTGACCGGCCGCGCGGTGACCACCAGTACCGATGTCTTTTCCCTGGGTGTTCTGTTGTACCAGCTGGTGACCGGCAAGTTGCCCTACACTCCCGACGATTCCACCACCGAAGCCTGGTCCCGCGCGCTGACCACCGAAAATGCAACCCGTCCCAGCGAGGCTTTGGGCGACGACGACAGCGCCCTGCGCCGCGAAACCACCAAGGGCTTGCGGCGCCGAATCCGGGGCGAT
This sequence comes from Candidatus Krumholzibacteriia bacterium, assembly GCA_016744275.1. Classification (GTDB taxonomy): domain Bacteria; phylum Krumholzibacteriota; class Krumholzibacteriia; order LZORAL124-64-63; family LZORAL124-64-63; genus JAGRNP01. The sequence goes on from JADGEP010000492.1 coordinate 1,491, forward strand.
CTGGACCGCATCCTGCTCAAGGCCGTGCACACTGACCCAGACCAGCGCTACGACTCCCCGCAACGGTTGGCCGAAGATCTGGAGCGATTTCTCAGCGGCCGGCCAGTTTTGGCCCGCCCCGACACGGTGGGCTATCGGCTGTCCAAATTTCTGCGCCGCAACAAGGCCGCAACCGCCCTGGCCGGGCTCGCCCTCGCCTCGCTGGTGGTCGCCACGGTGGTTAGCTCGACCATGGTTTTAAAACTGCGTGAAGAACAGCAACGCACCGACGCGCAACGGCGGACGGCCGAGGCGACAGTCGGCTTCCTACGGGACATTCTCGGGTCTGCCGATCCGGTGCAAACCCAGAGTCGCGAAGATCTAACGGTGCGCCAACTGATGGCCACCGCGCGCACCCGCGTTGCCGATGAACTGGCGGACGAACCACTGGTCGCCGCAACCCTGCACCGGACGATTGCCGAATCATTCAAAAACCTCGACCACTTCAGCACTGCCGACTCGGTGCAGACTGAAGCCATCGCCATCTTGACGGCCGAGCTGGGGCCCGATGCCACCGAGACTATCATGGCCCAATTTGAACTGGCCGAAATCCAACTGCTCTTGAGTGAACATTCCGATGCCATCGGCACCATGCAGGGCGCCCTCGATCGCCTGGGTGCCGAAGCCGTCGAAGAACGCGCAGTCGTTTCGGCCAGCCTGGCCGAAGTGCTAGCCCGTCAAGGCGACTATGTGCCCGCCGCCGAGCACGGCCAACGTGCCGTCACCCTGGCTCGTAAAGTGGACGACGAGGAGGTGCTGCTGCACGTCTTGACTCAGGTGGGGCTGGCTTATGTGCGATCCGGACACGCCGCCGATTCTCTGGAACATCTGCAAGAATCCATCTCGTTGTCTGAGCGTTTGCGTGGGCCCCGGCACACGTTCACCGGCTTGACGATCAACAATTACGGCTACGCTTTGCAAGCGGCCGGACGCGGGGCTGAAAGCGAGCCCTATTTGAGGAAGGTTCTGGCAATCTACCAAGAGACCCTGGGGCCGGACAGCTACCGCACCGCCGTGGCGCGGGTCAATCTGGCCAATACTCTGGGC
>JADGEP010000493.1 GCA_016744275.1 Candidatus Krumholzibacteriia bacterium
CCCATCAGCAGCTGGCTCAGGGGCAGGTCCACGTTAAAATCACCGTTGCGGGCCAAGCGGCGTTCATCGCCCCAACCGTCCGGATGGTTGCCCCAGTTCAACGGCAATTCAGGCCCGTTGTTGAGACTGTAGGTCAGCGTCGACAGCTGTTCCCAAAGGTATACGTTGCCCACCAGGTTGAAATCAGCCTGGGCAATACCCAGATGACCCACCCGCTGGCTCAAGCCGCCCCAAACCGTGATGGTCGGCTTGATTTCGATATTCAGGAATTGCTGATCCGGCGTATTGGCGCTGTTGGCCAGAGTGTCCGAAGCAGCAATACTGAAGTGGTAGAGCGTGTCCAGAACCAGCCCCGTCAAGGCAAACTCGTGATTCAGACCGTCGACCGTCGTGCCTACGACATCGGTGCCGTAGTTCAGGTCCAGGCCGATGCTCAACAGGCTAGTGGCCGGCTCATTGGTCACGCAAGTCACCAGAGCAGTGCCCGAGTCAGGATCAGGCAAGATGTTGATGTTGCTGATCACCGGCGGCCAGATGTCCACAACACCGTCGTCTTCGGGCACGATCGGACTGTTGTTGTCGAAGAAATAATCCACCACGGCATCAAACGCCGGTGCGGGTGAACCGGCGTTGCCAGCGTAGACACCCACGTTGTTCAATACCATGGAATGGTTGAAGCTGAAAGCCGACTGCCAGACGGTTCCATCGTTGGACCATTCAACCGCAAACCCATTGCCAACCCGCGCCACGCGGATCCACAAAAGGCCACTATTGGGCACCACGATATCGCCCTGCACGGTGGGGCTGTTATTCACAAATGAGGCGCCGAACAGGTGCAAATTTGATCCGTCGTTGTAATAATCCACCCGGATCTGATTGCCCGGGCTCTCTTCGAACAGAAGGCCCTGGATCTGGAAGGGCGAAGTCGGCATTGATTCGAATTTGGCCTCAAGAACCAAGTCGGAATCGGACACCGGCTGCACGATGCGAGCGGTTTCGTTGCCGGAAGTCCAGAGGTCATGATTCGTTCCGCCAGGAACCGACAGTGTCAGCAGTCCGTTGGCTTGCACGAACGAGCAGTCGCCCACCGGATCAACAAAAGTCCACAGCGAATTGTCGAAGGCCAGATCGCTGAAATCGTCGCTCACGGCCACCGGCGCACCCAAGGGCGGATCCACGGTGATCGTCACGATGTTCGAAACCGTCACGCCACCGTCATTGTCGGTCGCGCGGGCGGTGAGGTCGTGGTTTCCGGCCAGAGCATCGCCCCAGTCGTAACTCCACGGTGCGATCAGATCTGTACCGACAACAACGCCACCAGAGAGGAATTCAACCATGGTCACGGTGCCATCGCTATCGCTGGCGGTGGCCACCATAAAGATGGTATCGCCCAAAGCGTAGTGCGTGCCAGCCAACGGCTCAGCCAACGTGACCACCGGCAAGACGTTTGCCACAGCCAGGGTCGTCAACTGCGACAACGCGCCCTGGGCCAGGTTGGTGCTGCTGTCTTCAGCCTCGACCTGATAGAAGTAGGTGGTTTCGGCGGCCAGGCCCGGCAATACCAAAGAATGACTGGTCAGGAATCCTGGTCCGGTAATCGTGCCCAGCTCCAGGCCGGCAGTCAGTCCGTAGTGCACCCGACCGATGGACAATTCATCCGTCGTGAAAGTCAGCGTCGCATCAGTCACACCGGGCGTCGCAACCACAGCCGAGATCACCGGCGGCCAGACATCCACCACACCGCCATCTTCGGGCACGATCGGGTCGTTGGTATCGAAGAAGTAGTCGACCACCGAATCAAAGGCCGGTGCCGGTCCGCCAGCGTTGCCGGCATAAACACCAATAGTATTCATGGTCAGCGAGCGGGTGTAGCTGAAGGCCTGATTCCAATTCAATCCATCGGCGCTGTATTCGCCCACCCATTGGTCGCCACTGCGGGTCACCCGCAGCCACAACAGAGTGCCGCCGGGGATGGCAGCGTTGGCCCGGATCGTCGGGGAGTTGTTGGCAAATTCGGCTGCAAATACACGCAGATTTGTACCGTCATGGTAGTAGTCAAAGCGCAGGTAATTGTTCGCGTCCTCTTCCACCAGGATGCCCTGCATTTGGGATTCCACCAGTGGGCTGGTTTCAAACTTGGCTTCCAACTGCAGATCGACATCCTGCACCGGTTGCACCACGCGCGCAGCATTGTTGCCACCAGTCCACAAATCGTGGTCATTGCCACCAGGCACCGAAATCGTCAGCACGCCATTGGCCTGATTGACGCTGCTATCGCCCACCGGGTCCACAAAAGTCCAAAGCGCGGTATTAAAAACACCGGTACTGAAATCGTCGGAAACAGCCACCGGCGCACCCAGGGGCGGGTTGACCGTGATGGCCACCGGCGCTGAAACCGTGATGCCGCCGCTGTTGTCCGTGGCGCGGGCTGTGAGGTCGTGATTGCCAACCGGCGCGGTCGTCCAGTCAAATTCCCAGGGAGCGACCAGATCCGTACCCACCACGGCTCCATCGGAAAGAAACTCAACCTGGGTCACGGTGCCGTCATTGTCCGC
>JADGEP010000494.1 GCA_016744275.1 Candidatus Krumholzibacteriia bacterium
GTTGGCGGTGGGGCGGCGCGGGGACTGCCGCCTCCGATTTGGTTGCGGATGCCGTTGGTGCCCGCGACAGCGGTGGGCGCGGTGGCTCGGCGCCTGGTGGGGCTGGCGAGCTGGCGCGGTTTGCTGGCCTTGATGTTGGTGGGGTTGGCCGGGTACACACACCTGGGGCTGTCAGCGGCGGCCAACCCCATCCGGCTGGATGCTGCGTCGGTAGGCCTGGCCTTGGGGTTGTTCCTTTTGACCGCGCTGTGGCATGAAGTGGGGCATGCGACGGCATTGGCAAGGCAAGGGTACCCTCCAGGGGGCATCGGTGCGGGGCTGTTGTTCATCATCCCGGTGCTGTTTGCTGACGTGACCGCAGTGGGTGTATTGCCGAGGCAGGGGCGATTGCGAGTGGATGTCGCGGGGGTGGCTTTTCAGGTGGGTTTGGGCGGTGTGTTGGCGTTGCTGTCGGGCTTGGGTGGGGCGCCGGCCATCGCTGCCTGGTTGGCCCTCCTGGCCGCTGGCTGGAGCCTGTTTCCATTTATCCGGGCCGATGGCTACTGGGTTGTCTGCGACTTGTTGGGATTGGCTGAACTGGAAAGTGACCCGCAGCCGCCAGTGGGCTTGGCTTTGAAATTGTTTTTGCGCGCCTACCGGTGGACCAATGCAGCCTTTCTTTTGGGAGTGGGTTTTATTCTGCCATGGCGGTACCTGCACCGGGTTCAAGATATCTTGGCGCACTTTGGCGTTGGGGAGATCAATCCCCTGTTGCTGGCACCGCTGATTCTGCTGGCCGGAGCGCTGATCTTGGTGGTCTGGTGGAACATCCTGCGGCGGGTTTGGCGATTGTTGGGTTTTGGCGGTGTATAAAATGGTATAGAATAGATACCAGAGCTTGGCAGTCTTCACCCCGACACGGAATTTGCCCATGTCCGACCAGCCCGTTCCCCTGAATATTGACGGCACACTTGATCTGCATCAGTTCCCACCCAAGGTGGTGAAGGACCTGGTGCCGGACTACCTTCAGGAGTGCCTGGCCGTTGGCATCCTGGATGTGCGCATTATTCATGGCAAGGGAATCGGAGTTCTGCGTACTATTGTGGAAGTAATCCTGAAGGAACACCCTCAGGTCGAATCCTTTGCGCATCCGAATGACGGTTCAGGCTGGGGCGCCACCGTGGTGCGGCTCAAGCCACTGAACGAGGACAATTGAGGTCATGGGCCGCAAGAAAAAACGCCAATCCGGAACAGATGGCAACCCGCCTCGACGGGGCAAACGCCGTTCGATCCGGTATGAGGCGGAAGAAGAATGGCCTGAAGATCGGCGGCCCACCCGTGACGCTGACGCGCCCCCGGAAATCCATTTGCGCAAATTGACAGTCTCCGAAGCCCTGGATCGGCTGGAATTCCAGTTGCGGGCTTATGCCGCCAAGAATCAGTTGCGGGTGCTGGTGGTGCATGGCAAGGGGACCGGTTCGGTTGGTGGGGTGTCGGTGTTGGGTCCGGAGGTGCGCACGTGGTGTGATGCCCATTCTGCCTTGGTTCAATCCTGGTCCGAAGCGCCGCCCAAGTGGGGCGGTGCCGGCGCCATAGTCGTCAACCTGCGCTCTTAGGCGCCTGGGATTTTGTGATGGCCATCGATCGATTTGAAGAACCGCTGAGCGAATCTGAAGACGCCGGTTATCTGGCCGGACGCACGGTCTTGATCACCGGTGCAGCCAAACGCATTGGGCGTGAATTGGCTTTGGCTTTGGCTGCCGAAGATGCCCATATGGTGGTCCATTTTTACCAATCCCGAGATGAAGCCCGGCAATTGGTGCGCGAGATCGAAGCGGGCGGCGGCACCGCTGACTCGGTGGCGGCGGACTTGGCTGATCCGGAAATGGCAGCGACGCTGGCGGCCAAGGCTGCGGCATTGTGCGGCAATCCGCTTGATATCCTGATCAACAATGCTTCGGCTTTTGCGCGCCATGATGCGGCCTCGACGACCGCCGCGCAATGGGATGAGATGCAGGCGATCAATTTGCGGGCCCCATTTCTCTTGGCCCAGGGATTTGCCGCCCAACTGCCCGGCAAATGGTCTGGCGATATCCTCAACCTCAACGATGCCCGGGCCCTGCATGGCGACCCCGAGCACTTTGCCTATACGATCAGCAAAGTGGGGCTGCATGGGTTGACGCAAAATCTGGCCGTGGCCCTGGCGCCGCGGATCAAAGTCAATGAGTTGAGCTTGGGGGCGGTCATGGCACCGAAGGGCGACTACCGCAAAACGCCAAAATCCGAACTGCCTCTGGGACGATTCCCTCGCTTGGAGGAAGTGATTTCGAGTATGATGTTTCTGCTGGGCACACCCGGGGTGACGGGCCAAACCATCAGCCTCGATGGCGGACAGTTTCAGAGCTGAGCAACAGGACCAGGAGCGAGCATGAGCCGATTGAAGAAGAACCTGATCGTGGTGGGTGACCGCCTTTTGATCCGACCCGAAGAGGGCGAGGAACGCACCAATGCCGGTTTGATTCTGCCTCAAGGGGCGCAGGCGTCGCGGCAGGCCCGAGGCGGATGGGTGGTTTCGG
>JADGEP010000495.1 GCA_016744275.1 Candidatus Krumholzibacteriia bacterium
GGCCTGGCCTTTATCGAAGCTGATGGCGGGCGCCATCGAGATCAGCGTACGGGAGTTGGGTCCCGTGGACTGGTTGGTGCCCGTGCCTCTGCATCGGCGGCGGCAGCGGCAACGGGGATTTAATCAGGCACTGGTTTTGGCCCAACTCGGTGGAACCGGATCGGGAGGGCGGCTGAATCCGGATTTGTTGCGGCGGACCCGCTGGACTGGGCAGCAAGCCAAGCTGGAGTCAGAGGCCGCGCGGCGGGACAATACGTCTGGCGCTTTTACGGCTACCTGCGGGCCACGATTGGGCGAAGGCCGTCGGATCGGCCTGGTGGATGATTTGATCACTGGCGGAATGACCTGTGAGGCCGCCGCTGAGGCCCTCAGAGGCCGTGGATGGGAGGTCTGCTGGGTTGTGGCCCTCGGCATGGCCGCTGCGCGAGCCATGGATTCTGCGGGCAGTGCAGGGGATTCGGACAGCCGAGTTGACACCGACCCTGCGGAAATCTAGCATGGGGTCACGAGAACAATCAGTCAACCGGCACAAGCCGGTCAAAAGGTGGTCAATAATGGCGAAGAAACAGGGTCTGTCGACACTCGAACCGCGTGGTCAGAAGGTTCTGATGCGGGTGGATTTTAATGTGCCTCTGGATGGCGAGCGGAACATTACCGATGAGACCCGCATCGTGGCGGCGCTGCCATCGATCCGGCACATCATTGATGGGGGCGGCGCTCTGATTCTGATGAGTCATTTGGGTCGCCCCAAGGGGAAAGTTGATCCGGCGGCATCGCTGCGTCCGGTTGCCGACCGACTGGCCGACCTGGTTGATGGTCCCGTCAAGTTTGCTTCCGATACGGTGGGACCCGACGCTCAAGCCAAAGCGGCCAGCCTTCAACCCGGAGAAATTTTGCTGCTCGAAAACCTGCGTTTCAATCCGGGTGAGACGGCCAATGATCTGGTATTTGCCGAGGCTCTTTCTAAGTTGGCAGACACCTACGTGAACGATGCATTTGGCGCCGCGCACCGAGCGCATGCGTCGACCGCCGGAGTGACAAAATATTTTGAAGCCTGCCGGGCGGGTTTTTTGATGGAAAGAGAATTGAAATTTTTGGGTTCTTTGATGGCCGATCCCAAGCGCCCCTTTGTGGCTGTGCTCGGTGGCGCGAAGGTCGACTCCAAGGTTGATGTGATTCTCAATCTGTTGGGCAAGGTCGACACGTTGCTGCTCGGCGGCGGCATGATTTTTACGTTTTTCAAATCGGCTGGTTTGAATATTGGCAAGAGTCTGCTCGATGAACCAAGCCTTGAAGTCGCCCGCGAAATTTCTGTTCGCGCCAAGGAGAGTTCAACTCGCTTGGTGCTGCCTGAAGACGTGGTGGTGGCGTCGGAATTCAGTGACAAATCCGACAAGCGGAATTGCCTGGTTACCGACATCCCCGACCAGTGGATGGGGCTTGATATCGGACCGCGCACCTTGGCTACATATGATGAAATTTTGCGAGGGGCGAAGTCTCTGTTTTGGAATGGTCCCATGGGGGTGTTTGAGCTGCCCTCCTTTGCCGTGGGGACGCGCGGTGTTGGTGAGGCGATCGCTTCGGCCACTGATGGCGGAGGGGTCAGTGTTGTGGGTGGTGGTGACAGCGTCGCTGCGATCAATCAAATGGGGTTGGCCGAGCGAATCAGCCATATCAGCACTGGTGGCGGCGCTTCTTTGGAGTTCATGGCTGACAGGGAACTTCCTGGTATTGCTGCACTTAGTGATGTTTGACCGGGAATTGTCGCAGGGAAAGTTCCCTGCTGTTTGACAGGACATGGGGCGGGTGTTAATTTACCCGTCCCTCGCCGCGGGCCAATACTTGGCTCCGGCTGTATCTCTATGACATCGACTGCTTTGGGAGCCAATAGGCATGCTGCACACTTTGCTACTGATCATCCACATCGCGATTTGCCTGGTTTTGTCGGTTGTCGTCCTGCTTCAATCAAGCAAGGGTGGCGGCCTGGCAGGTGCCTTCGGTGGTGCCGGTGGAGCTCCTCAACAGATGCTGGGCTCGCGTGGTATGACCACGTTGTTGCACAAGATCACGATCTATTGTGCGGTCGGTTTTTTCATCACGAGCTTCATGCTTTTCATGACCGACAATGCCGGTCAAGTGAGCAGCCGCAGCATCGTTGGCGAAGCTGCCCAGAAGGGTGAACTGACTGTTCCCCTGACGGAAAATCCTCTCGAGATTCCCGCCGAAGCTCCGGCCGGTGAAGCGGCCGAAAGTGGCGCTGAAGAAAACGGCGGCAACTAGGCGACTCGGGTTCAGGCTTGTGTGCCCAGGTGGTGGAATTGGTAGACACGCTATCTTGAGGGGGTAGTGACCACAAATCGTGCGGGTTCGAATCCCGCTCCGGGCACCACAAAAAAAAAGAGACTGTCTACGGACAGTCTCTTTTTTTGTTGACACTTTTTTTAAAGAGCCGAAATAATGTCTCTAACTTCCGATGGCAGCCTGACGCCTGAAGAAGGTTCGTAGTGAATTCCGAGACAGGAGGTCTTGCCAAGCCCCAAGGGTGCGGAGC
>JADGEP010000496.1:0-2271 GCA_016744275.1 Candidatus Krumholzibacteriia bacterium
CTACCATCCAGGCTTTAACTGTCGGCCCCGGAATTTCACCGAGTCAGCCCCTGTCGGTCGGTAGACCGTGAAGAGTACAGAGTCCAAACTCCATCCAAATCATTGACAGGGGGTCGCGGGCTTTCACCGCCGGTGGGGAATTGCGCCCCGCCCCGAAGTTGTCGTGAGTATTGGGTTGTGAGACAAAGCTAGAACAAGCCTGGGCCGCCGTCAAGTCCAGCGGAAAAGTCCGCGGGCCACCGCAGGCCGTCTACGCCGGCGGTTGCCACAGCTCGACCCGGTTGCCCTCCGGATCCACGAACCAGCCAAAATGGCCAAATTCCGAATCTTCGGTCTTATCTATCACTTCGGCTCCGCCCTCGCGCACTTGAGCCAAGGCCTCCATCAGATCATCCACCATCAGGTTGACCATGAAGGATTGGCCGCTGTCACCGAAGTAGGTCGTATCTTTTTCAAAGGGCGCCCACACGCTGATGCCTTCACCGGACAATTGCTTGTGCGGGATGCTCGCCCCGTACGGATGCTCGACCGGCAAGCCCAGCCATTTCTGATACCACTGCCCCAGAGCTTTCGTATCAGCGGCGCGGAAAAACACGCCGCCCAATCCCGTCACTTTGGCCATGCCAGACTCTCCTTCATTGGGTAATCAAATGTGGGCAAGGCCGGACAGGGTTCGACGATACGCGACATCGTCAACTCCGCTCGTCGCCCCGGCCCATATAAAACTCGGGCGCCTTCACGCCCAAGCCGGCTTTGTCCAGGCGTTGGGCGGCCAAGGGGTAAAACTCGGTGGCAGGCACGCGGGCAAAACCCAGCTTGATGTTGTAGAGAGTCTTGCCCTGCAGGAAGCGCCAATGATTCAGCACCGTGGGCACTTTGGCGCGGGGTTCGTATTGGATCAAACGGCGGTGACTGCTGCTCAGATTCACGTGAGGATCATTGCGCTTGGCGGCAAAGTGGATCAAGTCCAATAACAGGCGGTCATCGACCAAAGGGTGGTCTTCGCGGTCGTTGAAATGGCGCTGCACTCGTCCCGCCAGATGGGTGTCGAATCCGCCCCACACCAGATCCAACAGATACTTGTCGTAAGTGTCGATGGCGTCCATGACAAAGGCCCCCAGCAGGGCGTCGTAGCCGTGGTGGGCGCCGATGCCGATCAGGGCCATGTCGTCACACACACCGTCGCCCATGGCGCGCCGGAAATAGGCCTGATCGTGCTGCGGCCAACTGTATTTGGCGTGGCGGTCGCGGCAGATGACACCAATGTCTTCCAGGGTGCGCAGGTGATCCTTGTCAAAATGAATCCGGCCCGTATCTCCCAGACCTGTCATTTCCAGTTTTTCGCGGTCAACGATCAAAATATCGCCGCCGCCGATGTGAAACGGGTCGCCATTGAACGTGCGCTTGTGCTGATACATGGCCGCTTCGCGATGAGACCAGTCGTCCATGAATCCGGCCAGCACCAGCCCCGTCAGGAAGGTGCGGGTTTCCACTTTTTTGGCCGCCAGAAAATCGATGCCAAAGAGGGGCTGACCATCGATCACCAATTCCAATTCGGGCTCGTTGATGTGCTCCATCAGCCATTCGCTGAAACGCGCCAGCATGTTGCCGCGCCGCCGGCGCACGTGGTCGCCCTGCAGTTGGGGGTCTGATTTTTCCAGGACCGAAAGCACACGGTCGAAAGTGGCATCGGGGAAGCGCAGGCTCATGCCGAACTCGTCGACAAAGAGGCCGTGGCCCTGCTGGGCCCGCCCAACCACCGACTGGGGCAAGAGGTCACCCAGCACCGGAATCGAAGCAGCAAATCGTTGGTTGATCAGGAAATCAAAATCGGTCGCCACCAGCCGCTCGAAGAGTTCGCGGTCGCGCTTCAAATCACAGATGCGGAAATTCGAAAATTGTCTGGGATCCAGGTCCGCCTTTTTGCCGGGCTTGCGGCGCACCCGATCGAGCAGGCCTTCGACCCGGTTCTTGGGCTTGCGCCGGCGACGGTTTCGCTTGTTCCAGGGGCCGCCGATCAGCCTGCCCCCTCGTCCGCATCGCTCTCGCTGGTCCAATCGGCAAACAAGGCCTCGACAAATTGTTCGGGATCAAAAACGGCCAGATCTTCCACCTGTTCGCCCATCCCGACATACCGCACCGGCAAGCCCAGGCTTTCGGCGATGGCCACCACAATGCCGCCCTTGGCCGTGCCATCGAGCTTGGTCAGGATCAATCCCTGCACCGGAATCGTCTCGGCGAAGGCCTTGGCCTGAGACAGCCCGTTCTGCC
>JADGEP010000496.1:2281-2547 GCA_016744275.1 Candidatus Krumholzibacteriia bacterium
TTCTGCCCGGTATTGCCATCAACGACCAGCAAAGTTTCCGGATCGCGGCCGGTTTTGTTCCGGATGACGCGGGCCACCTTGCCCAGCTCGTCCATCAAATTGGTCTTGGTGTGCAAGCGGCCGGCGGTGTCGACAATGACGACATCTGACCCGCGGGCTTCGGCAGCGTTGAGCGCGTCAAAGACGAGGGCCGCCGGATCCGCTCCGGTTCCCTGACGCACACATTCCACACCAATGCGCTCGGCCCAGATTTCCAATTGCTCCAC
>JADGEP010000497.1 GCA_016744275.1 Candidatus Krumholzibacteriia bacterium
CTTCCAACTCAGCGAGGGTGGCCTGCTTCATCTCGGCTTCCCGTGTGCGAAAGTCATCTTCGACCAGATGAAACCGGTCGCGGAACCGTGTATTGGCCCGGCGCAGGGCCATATCCGGCTGGATTTTGAACCAGCGTGAAAGGTTGACCACAGTCAACAACAAGTCGCCCAATTCGTGCTGAATGTGGTCCGAATCACCACCCTGGGCGGCCTCCTTCAACTCGTCGAGCTCTTCGTGCAGTTTTTCCCAGACACCGTCGATATTGGGCCAGTCAAACCCCACCGCCGCCGCATCTTTTTGGTAGTTCATGGCTTGATGTAGGGGAGAGGTTGCCGCTGGCATATCCTTCAGGGCGGAATCCCGTTCCGGATCCAATCCCTTGGCTCGTTTCTCTTCTGCCTTGATGGCGTTCCACAGCTCCTGGCTTTGGCCCGTATCGCGGGCTTCTTTATCGCCAAAAACATGGGGGTGCCGCCGGATCAGCTTTTCATTTCCCATGCGGGCGATGTCATGCATGGTCACGGGGTCGGTTTCGTTCATGATTTCGGTGCAAAAAGCGGTCATGAAGAGCAGATCTCCCAGTTCATCCTGGGCGCCGGGAATATCCTCGGCCAGAGTGGCTTCGACCAATTCGGCGGCTTCATCCATCAGGTAGCGCGCGGCGTTGTGCAGGGTCTGTTTCCGATCCCAGGGGCAACCGCCGGGAGCGCGCAGGGTCTTAATGGTCTGGAGCAGGGCTTCGAATTCAGCGGACATGGACGACCTCGCAGCTTGAGAACAGTGCTTAAAAGGGAACAGCAGACTCCAACCTATACCAAGCCGCAGATTTTTCAACACTGGCGCTCCCGGGCAGACCTGCTATCATGCCAGATTGCCCGGCAATCGATCTTTGCTCCTGCAAGAAATACCATCCAACGGAAGACGGCCCGACACGTGACTGAATGGATCCGCATCAAAGGCGCCCGCCAGCACAACCTGCAAAACGTCGATGTTGATTTTCCCCGGGGCGTCTTGACCTCGGTTTCGGGCCTGTCAGGCTCGGGCAAATCCTCTCTGGTATTCGACACCTTGTATGCCGAGGGCCAACGCTGTTATGTGGAATCGCTCTCCACCTATGCCCGCCAATTCCTGGCCCGCCTGCCCAAGCCGGATGTCGATTGGATCGACGGCATCAGCCCAGCCATTGCCATCGAGCAGCGCAACGCCGTCACCAGCGGACGCAGCACCGTCGGCACCGTCACCGAAATCAATGACTACCTGCGAGTCTTGTGGGCTCGGGTGGGCAAGATATTCTGTCCGGATTGTGCCATTGAAGTCACCCGCGATACGCCGGAATCCATTTGGCGGTCCACCCGCAAGGAACACGCTGACGGCGAGTTGGTTCTGCTCTGCTATCCCCTGGAAATGTCCGACGCCGGCGTCACGGCGGGCTGGTGGGAACCCCTGTTGGCCCAGGGCTTTCAGCGAGCGGTTCTCGGTGGCGAAACGATCCGGCTGGATGAGCCGGACATCGCCGAACGGGCGCTGCCCAAGCCGGGCACATCGGTGGACGTGGTTGTGGATCGTTTGAAACTCAGCGCGCGCATCCGGTCGCGATTCATCGAGTCCTGTGAGATGGCCCTGGGCCAATCGGGTGGAATGGTGGCGTTGCGCGACAAGGACTTGAATTGGCGTGATGAGTATTCGAGTGATTTGCGTTGCAATGATTGCAGCCGCGTCTTTCCCGAACCGACTCCCCGGTTGTTCTCCTTCAACAGTCCAGAGGGAGCCTGCCCGGCCTGCAATGGTTTTGGCAACAAATTGGAATTTGACGAAGATAAAATCATCCCGGACCCGGATCTCAGCCTGCGCGAGGGGGCGGTCAAACCCTGGAGCACCGAGAGCTTCTCGCGGGACATGACCAGCCTATTGCGTTTCTGCTCACGGCATAAGGTTCCGGCCGATTCACCCTGGCACAAGATGTCCCGCAAGCACCAACTGTTGGTGCTCGAAGGCGGCGATAAGTCCTATGCGGGGGCGATTCCGTTCCTGGAAAAAATGCGCAAGGAAATGAAGCAGGGGCACCACCGTTTTTTCACGCGCCGTTTCATGGGCGATACTCTATGCAGAGCCTGCGAAGGCAGCCGATTGCGGGCTGAAGCCCTGGCGGTCAAAGTGCAGGGCCAAACCTTGGGCGCCATGGGGGCGATGTCTGTCGAGGACGCCCTGAAAAAAGCCGAGGGCATTCGGTTGTCGAAAACCGCCGAAGCCATCGCCGGCGAGGTGCGCGATGAAGTCGTGCACCGGTTGCGGTTTCTGAACCGGGTGGGGCTCGGATACCTGACCCTGGACCGGTTGACCCGCACCCTGTCCGGTGGGGAAGCCCAGCGCATCCATCTGGCCAATGCTCTGGGGGCTCGACTGGTTGACACCTTATATGTACTGGACGAACCGACCTGCGGGCTGCATTCCAGTGATGTGGACCGATTGATCGCGACGTTGCGCGATCTGGTTGCCGCTGGCAATACGGTGGTTGTGGTCGAGCACGATCTGGCGGTGCTCAAGGC
>JADGEP010000498.1 GCA_016744275.1 Candidatus Krumholzibacteriia bacterium
ATCCTCGCCCAATGAGCCGATCTTTTGCTGGCGGGGAGTCTGCATATGGAGCAGCGCCCTGCCTGGCCGGGCCGAGACCAACTCCGATCCCGTTCCCGACCACCATATCTTTATGGCACGGAGGCGCCATGATTCGTCTGTTGAAGTACACGATTCCCCGCCGAACGGTTCGCGGCCTGCTGGTCACGCTCCTGGTTCTATTCATCGGCACGTTTGTCGGCATCGTAGCTGGCGTCGATTACCTCTCCCGCGACTTGCCGTCCCTGGATGCTCTGCAATCCATCGAGCCCTCCGTTAAAACAGTCATCTTCGCCGCCAACGGAGACACCCTGCGCGAGTTTTATACAGAGAACCGGACGATCGTGCCGCTGAGCCAGATACCGGTGGCCTTGCAACAGGCCGTCATCTCGGTGGAAGACCGCCGCTTTCACGACCACTATGGCATTGACCTGCGGCGCCTGGTGGGTGTGATCTGGATCAACCTGACGACCAGCCGCAGCCCTGGCGGCAGTACGCTCACCCAACAGTTGGCCCGCAACCTCTTTCCGCGCCTGCTGCCCAGCCAGAAACGCATCACCCGCAAGTTCCGCGAATGGATCGTGGCCACACAGATCGAGTCCATATATACCAAGGACGAGATCATGGCCATGTACCTCAACCAGATCTATCTGGGTAAAGGCTCCTATGGTGTGCAGGCCGCCGCTCACACTTTCTTTGGCAAAGATGTGTGGGAATTGGGCCACGCCGAGTGCAGCATGATCGCTGGTATGATCCAACGGCCGGAAACCTTCTCCCCGATCCGTCACCTGGACCGAGCCTACGCCCGCCGCTCAACGGTTCTGGAAACCATGATCAATGCGGGATACCTGACGCGGGCTGAAGCCGAGGCTGTCGGTGCCACTGAAGTGCATCCGATCGAAGCCGGAACGATCACCAGAACCTCAGCGGGTTTTGCCGCCTACTTCGTCGAAGAGGTGCGGAAAGACCTGGAGAAAACCTACGGCGCCACCAAGCTCTACAAGGAAGGCCTGAGGGTTTGGACAACCCTCAATCCCCAGTATCAGGTCTGGATGGAAGAAGCCCTCGAGGAACATCTGGCCACGGAAGAGACCGACCGCAAATACGAGATGTCCAAAGCCGCCTACGACAGCCTGGTGGATGCCGGGACGCGACCCGAGAAATTGGAGTATCTCCAGGGAGCGGCTCTGTTGCAGGACGTGCGCACGGGCGCGATCCTGGGCATGGTCGGCGGCCGCAGCTTTGACGATTACAAATGGAACATGGCCACCCAGGCCACCCGGCAACCAGGCTCGATTTTCAAACCCTTTGTCTACTTGACGGCCTTGCAACACGGCTACATGCCCTGCTCCATTCTCATGGACACGCCCTTTGTGCTTGACACCGGCACCAGTCTTTGGCGGCCCAAAAACTTCAATGGGCGGTTTCGCGGCCCCATGACTTTACGCTTTGCCTTGAGCCGCTCGGTCAACACCCCCACGGCCAAGCTGTATCAGGACTACGGCCTGTCACCGGTGCTGGAAAACGTGCGCAAGCTGGGGTTCACCACGCGCCTGCCCCGGGTGCCGGCATTGTTCCTGGGCGCCGGCGAGGTCACCCTGCGTGAAGTGGTCGCGGCCTACAGTTCATTTGCCAATCATGGCGTCTATACCCAGCAACACCTGATCACCAGAGTCGAATCCGCCGAGGGAGAGATTCTCTTCGAAGCCCGCATTGAGCAGCGCGAGGCGCTTGACCCGGCCGAAGCCTACATGATGACCAATTTGCTGCAGTCCACCGTGCGCGAAGGCACGGCCGTCAGCGCAAGGTGGCGCGGCTTCACCAAGAGTGGTGCGGGCAAAACGGGCACCACCAACGAAAGCACCAACGCCTGGTTCTGCGGCTTCACGCCCAGCTTCTGCGGCGGTGTCTGGGTCGGGTTTGACCAGGCCAACCCCATGGGACGCGGCGCCACCGGGGCCCGTATGGCCTTGCCCATCTGGGCCAAATTCATGGGCAAGATCACCGATCAAAAAGGCGAAGAGCCATTCATCCGACCTCCGGGAATCGTCGAAGAAGCCATCTGCCTCAATAGCGGCATGCTGGCCACATCGGGCTGCGACTCCACCGCTACCGAAGTCTTCCTGCCCAACTTCTTCCCCCAGGATGTCTGTGACCTGCACGGAGGCCAACTCCACAATTTCGAGGGCGTCGACAAAGATTTCCAGACGCTGGATTCGGCGGATGATGAGTTCTGATTTTCGGGTCCCCCACGCGGAGCGGACCGCTTAGCCGGCGGGCTTTGCCCTTGGCAAATGCGCGGTCCGCTCCGCGTGGGGGACCCGAAAATAGATGTGGGTAACAATAGAGGACGATGTGGCCACCACATCGTCACCGAATATCTGGGGATACGAAGAGGGCCCCCTATTGTTTTGCCAGTGGCCAAACAATAGGGGGCCTTCAACATGCCCAACCCTTGGAACGCTTTTGCCCCACCCCCCCCCTCACCGTCTTCCTAAGCGCCGTGTTTGGGGTGTGTTGAAC
>JADGEP010000499.1 GCA_016744275.1 Candidatus Krumholzibacteriia bacterium
GGCTATGGCTGAGCAAAAAGGCGGACAGGTCCAGGCCGTGGTTTCGGCCGGTTCGACCGGCGCCATGGTGGCCGCCAGCCTGATCATTCTTGGCCGGTTGCCAGGCATCAGTCGTCCGGCCATCGCGACTATCATGCCGACGGTCAAAGGCGAATTGGTCATGCTCGATGCGGGCGCCAATACCCTTTGCACGGCTGAGCATCTGCTCAGTTTTGCGCGCATGGGTGAAGTCTTCAGCCGCGAAATGTTTGGCCACGACAACCCGACCATCGGGCAGTTGAATATTGGCGGCGAGCCCAAGAAGGGCACCGACCTCTGCATCGAAACCTACCAACTGCTGCAGGATTCCAACCTGAATTTCATCGGCAATATCGAAGGCAACCAGTTCATGCTGGGGCCCTGCGATGTGGTGGTCACCGATGGCTTCACCGGCAACAATACCCTGAAAATGGTCGAAGGGTTTGCCCGCTTCATGGGCGCTCTCTTGCAGCACCCGAAGATTTCTGATCAGGAAAAAACAGCACTGATGCCAGTGCTGGGCTTTTTGCAAAAGAATTTCACCTACGAAGTGTACGGCGGTGCCCTGTTGTTAGGCGTCGACGGTGTCAGCATCATTTCCCACGGGCGCAGTTCCTCGGTGGCGATCACCAATGCGGTCAAGGTGGCCTGGGATATGATCCGCAACGAAGTTCCGGCCAAGGTGGCCGCAGCCCATTCCTGATCCGACAGGATCCGGCAGGACAATTTCTGCATCATCAATGGAGGCTCCATGAGCGCCAGTTACCGCGTACCAATGATATTCCCCGGCCAGGCGTCCCAGGCCGTGGGCATGGCCCAGGATCTGGCTGAAGCCGGCGGACCAGCCGCTGATTTCCTGGCAACCGTCAATGAGGCTCTCGGCGATGACCTGACGGGCATCATGTTTGAGGGACCAGCTGAAACCTTGACTGCGACCCACAATGCCCAGCCAGCGATCCTGGCCCATTCGGTGGCCATCAGTCTCGCGTTGCGGGAAATGGATATTCTGCCCAGTCTGGTCACGGGACACTCTCTCGGCGAATTCAGCGCTGCGGTGGCCGCCCAGGCCCTCAGTCCGGCCGATGGTCTGCGCATCGTGCGCAAGCGGGGCGAATTGATGTTCGCCGCGGGGCAAGAGGTGCCCGGCACCATGGCGGCGGTCATGGGCCTTTCGGGCCAGGCGGTGCGCGATGTTTGTGCGGAAGTATCCGCCACGGCGGGCGTTGTTGTCTTGGCCAATCACAATTCTGATGCCCAGGTGGCCATTTCCGGTGAAGTGGGAGCGGTGGAGGCCGCGGGCAAGGCTCTGAGCGAAGCGGGAGCCCGGCGCGTGATCCCCTTGAATGTGAGCGGAGCTTTTCATTCTCCCTTACTGTCCGGAGCCGCCGAAGGGTTCCGCGAGTACCTGGCCGACATCAACATGAATGATCCGGAAGTGCCGTTGGTGGCCAACGTGACGGCGACTGCGGTCAATACTGCCAGTGAACTCAAATCGGGTTTTGGCGAGCAACTCACCTCGCCAGTCCTGTGGCATGACATCATGACGTCTGTGGCCGGTGGAGATGCTCCGCCGAACGTCGTATTGGAATTGGGGCCGGGGCGGGTGCTCTCCAATCTGGCCCGTCGGGCTTTTCCCGAGACAAAATTTGTCCCGGTTGGTACGGTTGCCGACCTGGCGGGTATTCAGGACATCCTGGCTGAGTTTGCCTGATTCGAAACGACACGAACCGAAGTGCACATTGGGTTGCAATTGAAGGAGTTGGAGAATGAGTAAGGGAGCTGTGATCGTCACCGGGGCCAGCCGCGGAATTGGTGAGGCCATTGCCCGCGAATTGGCCGCCGAGGGCTATGACTTGGCTCTGGTGGCGCGTTCGGCTGACAAATTGGAAGCCTTGGCCGTTGAACTCAACGGAGCGACCACTTGTTTGGCCCTGCCCGGTGACATCTCCGACTGGGGCGACGTGCAACGCATTGTGGAAGAAGTTAAGACCAAGTTTGGGGCCGTCTACGGCCTGGTCAACAATGCTGGTGTGACCCGCGATGGACTCTTGATGCGCATGAGTCCGGAGAATTGGCAGGCACCCCTTGACGTCAATCTGAATGGGACCTTCTACTTTACACGCGCGGTCACCCCTCTTATGATGCGGGCCCGCGAAGGCAGAATTGTGAATATCACTTCAGTAATTGGCTTGACCGGAAACGCCGGACAGGCTAATTATGCTGCTTCCAAAGCAGGAATCATTGCCCTGACCAAATCGGTGGCCAAGGAACTGGGCGGTCGCGGTGTGACCAGCAATGCTGTCGCGCCGGGCTTCATTTCCACCGATATGACGGTCGACCTTCCCGAGAAGGTCCAGGCCGAGATGCTGAGCCAAATTCCCCTCAAGCGCTTTGGCGAGGGAAAAGATGTGGCCGGCGTGGTCAAGTTCCTCTTGTCTCCCGAGGCCTCCTACATCACCGGACAAACTCTGGTGGTCGATGGCGGCATGATAGGTTAATTCAACTTTCACGTTCCCCAGGAG
>JADGEP010000049.1:0-12741 GCA_016744275.1 Candidatus Krumholzibacteriia bacterium
TGCTCTCCTGGCCGATGGTCGCCAAGTGCTGCTGGAAACCAGCGGCACGCTCGGGCCCTCCAACATGCTTTCATTGGCTGAGGTTCCCGCCGCGGTGCATAAAGTGGTGGATGTGAAGGCACCCGGCAGTGCCATCGCCCCGGAAGAGATCGATTGGCAAGGCATTGCTGGATTGGGCCCCAAGGATGAGCTGAAGTTTGTCTGTGCGGACCGCACCGACTACTTGTGGAGCCGCGACCTGGTGCGCGAGAAGGCCAAACTGCCCGCCGGAGTCCGGGTGGCCTTTTCGCCGGTGCAGGGCGACCTGACGGCGCGGGAACTGGCCGAATGGATCCTGGCCGACAAGCTGGATGTGGTGTTCCAGATTCAGCTGCACAAGGCTGTCTGGCCTGATGTGGAAAGAGGTGTGTGATGGCGGGAACAAAAAGCACGGCCATTTGCCTGGTCAGCGGTGGCCTGGACTCGGCAGTGTGCCTCGCCGAGGCGGTGCAGCGGTACGACGTCGCCATGCTGCACATCAACTATGGCCAGCGCACCGAAGCGCGGGAATTGCAAGCCTTCCATGACCTGGCTCGCCATTACGGCGTCACCCGCCAGTTGGTGGCTGACATTTCCTATCTGAAGGAAATTGGCGGCTCGTCGCTGATGGACGATCGCCAGGCCGTGGAAACAGGATTGCCGGCCGAGGGCGACGCCGTGCCTTCGACCTATGTCCCCTTTCGCAACGCCCACATTTTGTGCGTGGCAGCCAGCTGGGCTGAAGTGATTGGGGCCGAAGCGTTGTTTATCGGGGCGGTGGAAGAAGATGGCAGCGGCTATCCGGACTGCCGGGCCGAATTCTACGAGCAGTTTGGGCGGGCCATTGAGGCGGGCACCAAGCCCGACACCCACGTGGAAATCAAGACGCCACTGATCCGTCTGAACAAAGCGGAGATCGTGAAGAGAGGCCGCAGCCTGCAGGCGCCCCTGCACCTGACCTGGTCCTGCTATACGGGGTCTGATGAAGCCTGTGGGGAGTGCGAAAGCTGTCGCCTGCGGCTGCGTGGATTTGCCGACGCAGGCGACACCGATCCGATCAGGTACCGCTCACTTTAAAGCGGTCAAAGTCATAATCCTCGTAGGCGTTGCATCGGCTGCACAAGGTGATCAGGTCACGGCGCCCATCGTCCAGCATGCCGCGCAGGCTGTTGGCCGCAAAGCTCTCCCAGATCTCGTGCACCGATTGCTCCATGACATTGCCGATGACCGCGCGTTCGTGCACATCCCAGCAGCAGATGGTGGCGTTGCCGTCGGTGTAGAAAAACATCTCGTCCAGAATTTTCAGGCAGGGTTTGAGCACGACATCTTCGCGCTTCTGTCCGGTCCAGGGCCATTGGTACATCTGGGTGATCAGCACCTCGGTGCATTTGGGCGCCCAGAAGGCCTTGTAGGCTTCCAACTCGTGGGCATTTTCGGGCACTTCGATGGCCCGCAATTCGGTAAATACCTTGTCGCGGTATCCGCCCTGATCCCACAGTTCCAGAAAGCGCACCGTGCGCTCGAGCACCTTCTCGTATTTGATGCCCACCCGCGATGGCTCGTAGGTCTCGGCGCTGAAGCCGTCGATGGAAAACCGCATGATATCCACGCCAGCTTCCAGCAATTCGATGCCCAGTTTTTCGGTCATCAACTCGCCGTTGGTATTGAATTCGACCTTGGCCGTGGGGTCATTTTCCTTGATGTAGCGCACGATTTCCGGCTGCCGGTTGTCCACAAACGGCTCGTTGGTCAGAAAAGGCCGGTAGGTCAGGCCCCAACCGCGGGTATCGTCGACAATCTTTTTCCACATGTCGTTGGGCATTTTGGCCGGATCGCGCACGATCTCGTTCTGCGGGCAGAACGGGCACTTGGCATTGCACTTGGTCACCGTTTCCATCTGGATATAGCGGGGCCTCGGGGCGTAGGGCAGGCGCCATTTGGCTCCTTGTTGCGCGCCGGGCGCCGTGCGCTCCAGCTGGGTCAAGTCGGCCTGATTTGGTCTCATGCAATCCTCCATGTATCAGCGGAAACAGGCTGTCAGTCCTGCAGATAGGGTTCAATCACTTTCAGACTACGGGCCGTGGCGCCGCGTTGGTCAAGTACGACCTGGCGGGCCACATTGCCCAGCCGTTCCAGTTCTCCAGCGGTGCCCAGCAATGACCTGGCCCGGCTGAGAGCTTCAGCGGGTTCAGTCAGGACAAACCCCGCGCCACGCCGCACCAGCACGGCAGCCTCTTCGGCATTCTGAATCACCGGGCCAAAAAGGACAGGCATCCGAGCGACGGCGGGCTCCATGGTATTGTGCACACCGGTGGTGAAGCTGCCACCAACATAGGCAAGATGACCTGCCCGATAGATTTCCGCCAGCACGCCAATGGAATCGACCAATACGACGCGGGTCGGATGATCGGGCCCCACCATTGATTCCGCCATCAGGGCCGACAATCTCTGGCTGGCGATGCCCTGGGAATGCAGTTCCGATTCCAGGCCGGCCAAGCGTTCGGGTTCCGGTTCGTGGGGTGTAAGAACAACGCGCAGATCAGGGAATTCCGCCAGCAGTTTGGCAAGCACCGGCAGCCACAGTTTTTCGTCCGGCGGCCAGGTGCTGCCCAGGATGAAAAGCCGTCCGCCAAGTTGGCGCAATCGGGCGCAGGTTTCACCATCGCTGGCGGCTTCGTACCGCACGATCACCTGTTCCACCCGGGTATCGCCCGTCACCGTAACCGGCGCCGTGGTGCCGAGGTCATCGACAAATCGGACGCGGTCTTCTTCGGTGCAAACACCGACGTGGGCAAAGCGATCAAAAACATCACGGTAAAGAGGGCGGGCGTAGGCCTTCAGGCGCACGCTTTTGGGCTGCAGGCCGCCGGCGAGCAAAAGGATGGGCACGCCGGCGCGGTCGGCCGCCAGAACCTGATTGGGCCAGCAGTCAAATTTGACGAATACCAACAACCGGGGCCACCACGAACGCACCAATTGCGCCATCTCATCGGGGTGATCAAAGGGCAGGTAGTCGTGGAAATCCGCGCAGGGGCGTTTCTGGGCAAAGTGGTATCCGGATGGCGAGAAGTGCGTGACCATCACCGGGATTTCCGGATGGCGCGCCTTGACCGCCTCAATGATGGGGCGGGCTTGCTCATATTCACCCACCGAGGTCACGTGAAACCAGATGCCGCCGCGCAATGCCGGGGCCGCGTCGAGCAAGCGGCGCATCAGGCCCTGCCGGCCGGCGATGCCGAGGGCCAGTTTGGCAGAGAAGGGCCCGGCCACTCGCGCGGCCTGACAGAGAGCAGGGCTCAGGTTGCGATAGAGGCGCAGGGATTGTCCGGCAGGCTTGGCGCTCATGATGCCGCTTCCGTTGCCAGCATGCTCATCAACTGCTCCATGGCCATTGTCGGGGTGATGGGTACAAGGCAGGCCAGGTCCTGGCGGTGGCAAGGGCGTTTGCCGTTGCGTGAGCAGGGGCGGCAGGAAAGCTCTGTTTCCAGAACCCGACTGCCTTCCTGGAGAGGAAAGTAACCAAATTCCCGCACCGTGGGCCCATAGAAGGCGAGCACTCTGGTGCCGACCGTTTCGGCCAGATGCAGCAAGCCGCTGTCGTTGGTGACCAGGATATTGACCGCAGCCAGATGCCGCGCGACATCGGGCAAGTGAGGCAATTGCACGGTCTCGACCTTTTCGTCCGCGGCAACCACGGCTTCCAGGGCACTGCCGGGATACCAACTCTGCTCACGTGGACCCAGGTAAATCTGCACCGCGCCTCCAACCCGTTCGCGAAACATCCGGACCAGATCGGCAAAATGGTCGGCGGGCCAGCGCTTGGTATCCCATTGGGCACCGGGAGCGAGCCCCAACACCGGCGAAGCTTTTTGAACCTCAGGGTTGTTATTCAAATGAGCGAGCGGTGCGTCCATGGTTTTGGCAACGTCAGCCCGGCCAACTGCCGCCATCAACTGGTCGAAGCGGTCAATCATGCGGCGGGAAAGCGATGCGTTTTGGTGTCCAAAAGTCATGAAACGCAAGCGGGCGGCGGTGTCCTTGGCGAGTTGGGCATCCGGCCGGCGGGTGAGCAGGGTGAGCAGGACTCGCGAACGCAAGATGTTGTGGGCATCGACGACCACGTCCCAGCGGCGCCGCTTGAGCAATCGGGACAACTGCCAGACCGCACCCAAGCCCGACCCTTCCAGGCTGATCACTTCATCCACACCGCGGACCTCAGCCATCAGCGGAGCAAACGCCGCTTTGGTGACCAAGGTGACACGGCACCTCTGGGGGGCGCAGTTGTCGGCGAATCGGGACAGGGCCCAACTCAATACGCACAAGTCGCCCATGGCGCCAAAACGGATGACAAGAATTTCGCGCATGGAACCTTTCTGCAGGCAAGGGGAGTCGTGAATCGGATCATAGCAGAATCCTGATGAGGGAAAATGGTTTTCCGGAAGCTCTCAGGCAAGGGAACCCTGTACGATGCCTTCTGCAGCGATGGCTTGCTCCGGAACGCTGAACCGATTAACATCCGGCGGCGCCTGAGGATGGGCCTTGCGCGCGACAGTGGAGCACCGCGGCCTTGGAAATCATTCTATTACTGATCTTGCTGGCTTTGTCAGCCTCATTTTCGGGCACCGAAACGGCGTTCTTCTCGCTGGGTGCGGCTGAATTGGCCCGCCTGGGACAAAGTGAAAGCCGTGCCGGCCGGCGAGTGGTGGCCCTGTTGGAGCGCGGGCATGACTTGCTGTCGGCTCTGCTGATCGGCAACCTGCTGGTGAATATTGCCGCCAGTGTGGTGGCCACCAGCCTTTGCCTCTCTTGGTTCGGACCCAAGGGAGTGGTGGTGGCAGTCCCCGCGACAACCCTGGCTTTGTTGTTGTTGGGTGAGATCACGCCCAAAATGTTGGCCTTGCGCTACCGCGAACGCACGGCCGTGGTCGGGCAAGGGCCCCTGCGATTCTGGTTGGCTTTAACCCGCCCGTTGTTGGTCGTCACTGGTGCGGTCACCGCGGCGGTCGTGCGCATCCTGCCGATGCATCCCACCGGCAACGCGCCCATGACCATGGCCGAACTTCAGACCGCTTGCGACATGGCCGTCCAGGATGGCACCCTGACGGAAACCGAGGGCAGAAGCCTGGCCCGCCTGCTGCTGCTGGAAGATTTGGCGGTGGCTGACATCATGACGCCACGCACGGCCGTGGTGGATTTAAAATCGGACATGTCCCTGAAGCAGGTCCTGGCCACGGCGCGGCGGGCGGGCTTCAATCGCTATCTGGTGACCGGCCCGGAAGGCGAGCGCCCCGTTGGCCTGTTCCATCTGAAAGATTTGTTGGGCCTCAGTCCAGTGCCTGAATTTCCCCTGCAGAAAGGTCTGCGGGATCTGATTTTTGTACCCGAAAGCAAGGACGTGGCGGCTTTGCTGGCCGAGATGGGCACTGGCGGGACTCATTTGGCAGCAGTCGTGGACGAACACGGCGACTACACCGGCATCGCCACCATGGCCGATTGCCTGCAAGCCCTGTTGGGTCCGGTGGCCGATGCGGCCAACAAGGATTCTGAAGTCGTCGCCCTCGGCGGTGGCCGTTGGGTTATCGGTGGGCGAACCGATCTGCGGGAACTCGAAGAAGCCTGCGGCTTGCGCCTGCCGCCCAGCAGAGATTACGTGACGGTGACGGGTTATCTGATGACCACTTTGGGCCGGGTCCTGGCACCTGGCGACCGAGTCACCCTGCCGGAAGCCCGCCTGACGGTTCTGGAGATGGAAGGCCACCGGGTCGACCGCCTGAAGGTGACTTTGCTGGATGAAGAACGCGGCGCCGGACCCGG
Source organism: Candidatus Krumholzibacteriia bacterium (assembly GCA_016744275.1). Taxonomy (GTDB): domain Bacteria; phylum Krumholzibacteriota; class Krumholzibacteriia; order LZORAL124-64-63; family LZORAL124-64-63; genus JAGRNP01. Next base: position 5,833 of record JADGEP010000049.1, read on the forward strand.
GGGCGAAGCATGACCCTCATCGAAGTGCTGGGCATCGCCCTGATCAGTCTATTGTTCTCCGCATTTTTCTCCGGCACTGAAACCGGTTTTATGAGCGCCAGTCGCGTGCGCTTGCACCGGACCGAAGATTCGGGCGCGCCGAGAGTGCGCGACCTGCTGAGCAAGCTGCGCAATATTGAAGACCCCATATTGACCTGCCTGATTGGCACCAACCTCTTCAACGTGACCTTCACCGCGGTGGTTACCGCAGAGTTGACCTCCCGCTACGGCGAACGGGGCGAGTGGCTGAGCGTACTGGTGGCGTCGGTGGTCATCATTTCTCTGGGCGAGATCCTGCCTAAAGTTCTTTACCGTGAGTTTCCAGAACGGTTGACGTTGGCTTCGGCCCCGGCGCTGGCGGTGGCCACAGCAATCCTGACTCCGGTGCGCTGGGTGCTGCACGGTTACACGGGCCTGTGGCGGCGGGTTTTGCCCTCAGATGACGGGCAAGGCCAGAGCCTGGATCGGCGCAGTCTGGCGGCCATGCTATTGACCAAGCCGGCGGCCAATCCGGGCGACCAACGGTTTGCCCAATCCCTGGACAGATTCCTGCAGTTGGCGGGATACTCGCTCACCCGTATCATGCGCCCCCTGGATCAGATCGAACGGGTGGGGCAGGAAGCGACTGTGGCGGAGTGCCTGCAGGTAGCGGCAGCCTCGGGATTCAGCCGCTTGCCGATCACCCGTGAAGATGGGCATCAGTTGCAAGCGTACCTGCTGGTGCGTGATCTTCTGTTTTTGCCCAGCGAGGATCACAGCCGCATTGTGCCGCGCAAATTGTGGCGCACGTTTTTGCTGGTGGACGAACGCATGTCTCCGTATGAACTTTTCGAAGAACTGCGGGGGCAGGGGCGGCAGATGGCCGTGGTTGTCGATGCCCACGGGAACCCTTTGGGCCTGGTGACCCTTGAAGACTTGATTGAAATGGTGATGGGCTCGGTGCGGGATGAGTTTGACCAGATCTGACCGACCATAACAAGAAGGAAGGCGCAATGAGCAACCTGGAAATGACCAAAAACGATCATGTCCTGGCGGGATTGATGTTCAGCCTGCAGGCGGCAGCCATGCAGCAGATGGGGAAAATCCAGGACCCGGTTACCGGTGATTCCACCGTGAACCTGGACCAGGCCAAGGCGTCCATCGATGTGCTGGAAATGCTCAAGGCCAAGTGCCGCACTGATACTCCCGAAGACCTATTGCGCGCCCTGGACGGAGCGGTGCTGGACCTGCAGATGAATTACATGGAAGAAATCAAAAAGGCGAACCCGGAGGAAGCTACCCCGGCTGCCGCTGAGAGCACTCCCGAGTCGACCGGAGAAGAAGGTTGAGCAAATCATTCCGTCAGATGATAGGTGGGCTCATGGCCGTGGCCATGCTCTGTGGTAGCGCCGCCATGGCCCAGGACCGACCGCCTCCGGTGAGAGAGCCCGAGCCGCGCGAGCTTTCCGAACACCAGGATTCCTCCCACCTGACGCGCATCACTTCGGCGGTATTGCCGCCCGATGGGTTGTTCACCGTCGGGCTGGAAGTACACCAGTACGAGACGGTGCTGATTCTCAACGACTTTCTGAACCGGATCGACCACCAGGATTACAGCCTGTCCCTGGAGGCGGGCCTGCGGTCGTGGCTGCACGCAAAGGCTGAAGTCCCCTGGCGGGGTTGGTCCGGCGGGGTGGATTGGGTGCCGCCCACAGGATCCGGCTTGGGCGATGGCTCTTGGCGGCTTGTGGCCGGCAACGCCCTGAGCTCCAAGAGATTTCACGTGGCGCTTATCGGCGGAGGAAATATTCCCTTGGGCGATTCGGCTTTGGGTTTGGGCGAAGGGCATTTTTCGCCCTATCTCGGCGCCGCAATGACCTGGGTGGCCTGGCGGGAGAGTGCCCTGCCTGAAATGCGGCTTCATTTGAATCTGGGCCGCACCTGGAATCAGGCCGAAGATGCGGGCTACGGCGCGGGCGAAGTTTTTCTGAATCCCTGGCCGCCGCGATACCAGTCGGCCGACACCGCGGGTGGTACCAGTCGCAATGATACCAATGATCTGGGCGTAGGCCTGGAATTCCGATCCGGGACGACCAGTCTGTGGGTGGAGTATTCCCAGCAGGTCTTCCACAACAACGATACGGTGAGCACCGGCGAACAGATGCGCATGGTGGGCGCGGGCTTGCGCTGGGGGCTGGTTGAGGAGTGGGCACTGCACGCCAATTATCTGGTGAGCCTCGCTGATGACGACGAGGACACTGCCTGGTGGCCGGGATATCCGGACATGGTGACCAGCATCGGTCTGTCGCGCCAATTTGGATTTGGTGGCGCTGACCGTGACGGCGACGGCGTGCGCGACCGGGACGACTATTGCCCCGACAATGCCGAAGACCTTGACGGTTTCCAGGACGCGGACGGCTGCCCGGACTATGACAACGACATGGACGGTGTGCCCGACACCTTGGACGAAGCGCCCCTGGACCCTGAAGACTACGATGGTTTTGAAGACGGCGATGGTGCCCCGGACTTCGACAATGACGAAGACGGTGTGCCCGACACGGCGGACCTCTGCCCCGACGAGGCCGAGGATCTGGACGGGCACAACGATGACGACGGTTGTCCGGACGAGTTTGCTGACCGGGATGGCGACGGGGTCGAAGACGCCCTGGACGGCTGCCCGGATGAGCCGGAAGACATGGACGATTTTGAGGACGAAGACGGTTGCCCCGAGGCCGACAACGATCTGGATGGGTTGCCCGATGAAAGCGATGCGTGCCCGGACGAAGCCGAGGATTACAATGGTGTGGACGACGATGACGGCTGTCCGGATGACGAGTAGGGAAGGGGGGGCGGCCCCTTCCCGGTTGACCTTGGGGGCGCCTCTGCCCTATCTTCCGCGCTTGCACGGCTGATCACCCAGGATATCGCCGCACCTTCTCGGAGGCCTCATGTTCGACCGCCAACAGGATTTGAAAACCATCCGCCGCTGCAAGCGGGGGGAGGAAGCCGCATTTGCGGAGATCCTGGGCCGGTACCGTGGAGCCATCTACAACCTGTGCTACCGGATGACCCGCAACGCTGAAGACGCGCGGGATCTGGGCCAGGAAGTCTTCATCAAGGTCTTTTCCCTGCTCGACCGGTTTGACGAAAACTACGCCTTCAGCAGCTGGCTGTTCCGCATCGCCACCAATCACTGCATTGATCACCTGCGCCGCAATCGTTTGCGGTTCCTCTCTTTGGATGGCGGCGTGGGGCAGGATGGCGAAGAATACGAATTCCAGCTGCCGGATTCCGGACCGGGGCCCGACACCGTGCTGCAGCGCAAAGAAGCCCTTGCCCGGCTGGAAGAGGTCATTGATGAATTACCGCCTCACTACAAGGCCATCACGCTGCTGCGTCACGACCAGCAGTTGAGCTACGAAGAGATCGCCGAGGCGCTTTCCATTCCCCTGGGCACGGTCAAGGCCCGCATCCATCGGGCCCGGCAACAGATTCAGCAAATGCTCTCGGTGCGTTCCTATGACATTTGACCGGGATTCTCAGGCCGGTGAAAAAAAATGAAATACTCGTGCAACAAAGCCTCTGGAGTGGCGTAACCCCCTGCAGGCAGGTGATCATGTCATTGTCGGGGGATAAGACACCTGCTCACTAAGGGGGCGAAACGGACCAGGGCTTCGGCCCAAACCGTTTCCCCCCATAAAATTTTTTGTACGCATCCATCACTTGATAAGACCACTGGACAGTGGCGCGGTGGTGGGGAAGGAGCCGATGATGAACGGCAAGGAACACGATCCCGGATTGGAAAATGGCGGTCCTCTGACCTGCCATGATTGCCGGGACGGCCTTCAGGAGTACCTGGACGGGACCCTCGCTAAAAAGCGGTCTCTCCAGTACTTTCTGCACCTGAGGGAATGTTCGGCCTGTCAGGAATCTCACGCCACGATGCAGGGACTGTTCGAAATGCTCGACACCCTGCCGGCGTGTGAAGTACCTGCAGATTTTGATGATGCAATCTTGGCTTCTGTGCCTTACGCTTCCTATCAGGAAATGGAACCGCTCCGACGTGAGCGCGTACCAGTGTACCTGGAAGAACACTTCCTGCCGCAATTGGTGCGGTCCCGGACAACCCGCTGGTCGGGCCTGGGCGTATCACTTGTTTCGATCGTCGCCGCCGTAGCCCTTGAGGGCCCCGCTTGGTTGCCGATCTCAGCTGGCATCGGGCTGGTGCCCGAATTATTGGTCAGAGCGCAGGGATTGGGACGTCGGATGGTTTCGACAGGAAGTGCTGGAAGGGCAGAAAGCTGACTTTGATGCCGAACAAATGCGGGGCAGACGCCGGACGGAACGGCGGTTCCACTGGGGACCGTTTGTTTCACCTGATTGCATTGGTAATGACCCTGGGCCTATTGGTTCAGGGTTTTTCCGTGCCCCAGGCAATGGCCGAACCCACGCCAAGAACTCCCGAGACGCCTAATTCTGAAAGAAAGTCCGAAAGGCTGCGCAAAGCCCCCGCCGCACGGGCATTTGAAATTCAAGCCGTCCCCAATGCGCTCCAGGATGCTGACCGCGATTCCCTGATGACTGAAATCCGTGATTACACCAAGATGATCCGCAGTTTGCGAGATTCCCTTTCGGTGGACGAATCCGGGCTGCAGATGTCACCCGCGCAACGGGAAAAGCTTGAGGGAAGCATCTCCGACATCTCGATGGTCATTGAGAGCATCAGCGAAGAGCTTTCGCGGATGGAATTTGAGATCAAGGACAATCGCATTTCTCTGGTCAATGACGCAGGCGAAGGCATCGTCATCAACGTGCCGGAAAACCTTGACGAACAGGTCAGCGAAGGCTTTGAGGCCATCACCAAGCTGATCCTCTCGGAGATGCCCGATTCCGTCGACTTCGACCATTCGAAAAAGTGGGATTGGAGTCGATTCCGGCCTGAACCGCCCGCCACTCCGCGCCGGATCATCAATGGCAATATCGTCAAGGTTTGGAACGATGTGCACATCTCGGACAAAGAAGACGTCCGGGGCAACGTCGTGGTGATTTTTGGCAACGCTGAGGTGGCGGGCCGTGTGGATGGCTCGGTGGTCTCTGTCTTTGGCAACCTGGAACTGGCTGAATCCGCCGAAGTAACGGGCACCGTAGTGGCCGTCGGTGGCTATATGGCGCAGGATCCCGCGGCTCAGGTTGATGACGTCTTTTCCCTGGACCCATGGTTGAAAGGCCGCAACGATGGCTGGGTGGGGCTTTTTAACCATGATGGCATGTCGTTCCTGATCTCGCAGGGGACTTTTCTGCTGACGGTCCTGTTGGCTATTGTGGCGGTGGGGGCGACCCCGCGAAAACGGTTTGACGCGATCACCAGCGCCTTGCGCGGGGGAGTGATGCCCAGTCTGGGCACCGGTATGATTGCGGCATTGGTGGGCCATCTGGTGGCTGCAGTATTGATGGCGGTATTGGTCCTGACGGTCATTGGTGTGCCGTTGGCGTTGCTGGCCGGAATGATCTTGCTCATCGTGGCGGTCGTCTCGGTGGCCGTGTGCGGCGCTATCCTGGGTGAGCGCCTGTGTCAGATGTTTGGCAACCGGTGTCGTTCGCCCTGGATCGTGGTCGTTGTGGGCATGTTGGCTCTGCACGTGGTCAGTTTCCTGGGATCATTGCTGGGCGTGGTCGGCGACGTGGACATCCTGGCTTCCATTTTTGTCGTGAGTGGCCTGGTCATCAAGACTATCGCCTATTTGCTGGGCCTCGGAGCCTTGGTCAATTCCCGATTTGGCGCCAAAGTCACCTCTGGCTAGGGGCAATTTCCTTTCTATCTGCAGGTTATAAGCGACTCCCTGGACACAGGCAGTGCGAATCCGTATCTTCATTGAGCAGGGGGAAATTCCCCAGCAATTGTGGAAAAATCCTCAATTTGCCGTGTCCACCCACCCTCTTCATCGCTCGGGTTGGGCCATTTGAGGCGCTCCAGGTGACTTTTTGCAATTGTAAAACTGCGTAACCTTATCCAGGTCAAGGATTTCAATTTGAGGAATGGATTCCTCCGGGGCGTAGCCATGCCTGGTGGCGGTATTTGATATTAAGGAACAATACCTGCGTTATTAAACGCACACCCCGGAAAGATGCCCCGCAAAGGAGCAGGCTTTCCCAAGGCTACGGCAGAGGACTCAAAAGGGATGGTTAAGGTGCAAAAGGGATTCAACAGCAAATTCAAGATGGTCACCCGGTCGGTGTTTGTCGCGATGTTGTGCCTGTTGATCGCTTCTGTATCAGGTGCCGCCGAGGTGCGCGAATTCGCCAACGGCATCACCGCGACGATCTATGGGCCCGAAGAATTGGCCTCCGAGTCGAAAACTGATGGCGACGGCCCAGTCGAAATCACCACTGCCAACGGAATCGTGAAATTGATCGGCGACGCCGAGCGGTATGTGCCCTTCGAAATGGCCTATGTCGAGCGCGCCCTGGCCAGCATGAGTGGCCTGAACACCCGGGTCGATGTTGCTGTTTACATCCTGCCCTCGATGCCCCTGGTGCCCGGCAGCAGCTTTGCCCGCCAAGACGCCATCTATCTGGCCCCAGGAACCGGTGCGGTCGACGAGTCAACCGTGGCCTACATCACAACCCATGAAATGGGCCATGTGTTGACGTGGGCGTTCTTGGACAACCATCCGGCCCGCTGGGATTCCTATCTCAAGTTGCGGGGCCTGGACCCGATCGTAAATGGAGCACAGGTGGCCCACGCTGACCGTGCCCGCGAAATCATTGCCGAGGACATCCGGTTCCTCTTTGGCGGTCGTGAAGCCACGGCCTCCAATAGCATCGAGAACCACGAGTTGATCCGGCCCAACCAGGTGTTGGGGCTGGAGGCTTTGTTGGCCGGCCTTTTTA
>JADGEP010000049.1:12751-14262 GCA_016744275.1 Candidatus Krumholzibacteriia bacterium
CCCGGCGGTTGTCACAGCCACGGCCTTTCCGAATCCCTGCAATCCCCTGACGACCATTGCGATGGCCGTGCCAGCGGGTTCGGTGGCCAGCGGCGGCGACGCGGTGCTGCGCGTTTTCGATATTCGTGGGGCGTTGGTCAAGACCGTCGCTGGCGGAAATTTGGCCAACGATCGCATCACCGTGCAGTGGAATGGCACGACCGACAACGGCAATGCCGTGGCTTCGGGACGCTACCTGTACGTGATGCAAGCTGGTTCTCTGATGGCCAAAGGCACTGTGACCTTGGTTCGGTAAATACATTGGGATTCGATAGAGGACAGATGCCTTTGGAATTTTGATCTCGCCGCCATGCGGAATGGAAAATTGGGAAGAGAGATGCTGCTTTGTTTGGGGATCAATTCCTGCAACGGGTGGTGGAGGATTCAAACAGGAGAGTGTGTGATGAGATCGACAAAAGTGATTCTGCTGATGCTGGGGATTCTCAGCCTGGCTTTAGCCGGTTGCAGCAGTGATGACGTCCAGGCACCGGCTGACAACGGGCGTATCCCGACGTCTCAGCAATTGACCAACAATGATGACGTATTTGAAGCGAACCCGATTTTTTCACCGGACGGCAACTGGATTCTGTTTGAATCCGATGCGGCCGGAAACATGGACATCTGGCGTTTGCCAGTGGCCGGCGGCGCTGCTGAACAGGTCACTACAAGTGATGCCTTTGACAGCTCGCCCTATTGGGCCCCCGATGGCTTCAGCATGGTTTTTGAATCCGATCGCAGTGGCACCAAGAACATCTGGACCCTCGATATGGTCACGCCCGGTGCCGTGCCCGTGGCCTTGACCAGCGGCGCCTGGGATGATGGCAGCCCGGCCTGGTCGCCCGATGGCACGCGGATCGTGTACGAATCCAACCGGCACAGAGGTGGCAGTACGGATCTGTGGGTTTCGCCCGCCGGTGGCGGCGATGCTCTGCGAGTGACTGACACCCCGATCGGTGTGTATCACCGCACGGCCGATTGGTCGCCCGACGGCACGCAGTTGGTATTCGAATCGAACCGTGAAGAAGACAGTCCTGCGCTGTACACCATGAGCGCCCTCGGTGGTTTGGCGCGACGCCTGACCCCGATAGCTGGCTATGAAGGCCATCCCGCCTGGTCTCCCGATGGCGAAGAGATCGCCTTCGAGGCCAACTCCAGTGGGTCCATGGAAATCTACGTGATCTCGGCCAGTGGCGGCGACGCTTTTGTCGTGACGAACAACGGCGGCTTCTGGCCCCGCTGGTCGCCCGACGGCAACCAGATCATCTACGGTGTGTATGGAGATTCGGAGCCGAATTTGTGGGCGGTGCAGGTCGACTGGTAGGCTCTGAGACCGCACTGCTTGGAAAATAAGCGGTGGACATGAAAAAGCGGCCGCTCTGAGGGGAGCGGCCGCTTTTTATATTTGGCATCCCTAAGTATTCCGAGTTGGAACCAGTTGGATGAATGGCTCAGGGAGTTGTCTAGGCTGCAGT